>JAURVS010000424.1 GCA_030655355.1 Sphingopyxis sp. | reverse complement strand
CACCAACCACAGCGACGATGTGACGCTGATCCACCGCCGCGATCATCTGCGCGCCGAAAAGATCCTGCAGGACCGGCTGGCCGTGAATCCGAAGATCAAGACGCTGTGGAACAAGCGCGTCGAGCGCTTTGTTGCGGGCGAAGGCGTGTCGGGACTCGTCGGCGTTGACCTGATCGACACCGTCACCGGCGAGGCAAGCCACGAGCCGACCGATGGCGGCTTCGTCGCGATCGGCCACAGCCCCTCGACCGAATTGTTCAAGGGCAAGCTGCCGCTCGACGCCGACGGCTATCTCGAAGTGACGCCGGGCACATCGCTGACCTCGATCCCCGGTGTGTTCGCCGCGGGCGACGTCACCGACAAAATCTATCGCCAGGCCGTGACCGCGGCGGGCATGGGCTGCATGGCCGCGCTCGATGCCGAACGTTTCCTTGCCGAGGCCGAATATCACGCGATGGCCGACGCCTGATCATCACGCGGCGCCCCTGCGAAAGCGGGGTCGCCGGAGATTATTGGAGAACGGCTAAAATCCGCTCCGCCAACCACTCGCCATCATCGCCGGCAAAGCTGTGCGACGGGCTGGCGAGCCGTTCGACCGGCAGGCGGTCAAGCGCGGCGGGGCAGTTTTCGGCAAAGGCTTGCGCGGTCCGATCGCCCGTTGCGAGCAGGATCGTTGCCGGTGTGGCGAGCGCGGCGAATGCTGCATCGATCCGTGCGGCGAGACTATCGGGGGCGGCAGGTACAGCAGGCGTCTTGAGCGCCGAAAGACCACGGAGGAATTTGCGAAAATCCACCTCGCCCCTGATCAGCCTGAACAGGGTTTTCGGATCTTTGATCCGGGCCAGATAACGTGCCCGGATCGCCGCTGCGGGGGGCAGCGCAGGTTCGTCGTCGGCCTCCGCCCCGTCGCTGTCGTAAGTCCACGGGTTCGCAACGATCAGCGCCTCGACCGCCAGCGGCTGATGCAGCAACAGCGCACTCGCCGCGTCGCAATTGCCAAAGGCGACGATGCGTTTCAGCTGCGGCGCGGCGTCCCGGAACGCCGCAACGGCAGCGCCGATATCGGGGCCGCTGCTTTCAAATCCGCCGTTGACGCCCTCGCTGTCGCCAATGCCGCGCCGGTCGAAACGGAAAACGGGGTGGCCAGCATCGGCGATGCGCGCCGCCAGCATCGCCATGCCGCGATGCGCCCCGCTGCGGATTTCATTGCCGCCCGACACGATCAGCAGCCCGGTCGTCCCCGGCGCTTCGTCGAGGCTCCCGGCGAGTGCCGCGCCGTCGCAGGCAAAGCTCAGCTGATGCCGCATGTTGCACTCCATGCGGCAATATCGGCAGCGATCGCTTCGGCCATCGTAGCATCCTCGCCGGGTTCGGCACGCAGCCAGAGCGGCGTTCCGGCGATCCCGTCGGCGCCGAGGCCGACACTGCGGAGTGGTTCCACCGCCTGCGCCTCGCTGACGCCCAGCTGCGCAACCATCGCCGGGGAGAGCCGATTGCCTGCAAGAAGCAGCGGCGCAGTTTTCGCCGCGTCCTGCAAGCTTTCGAGCGACGAGGTCCGCCCCGCCTCCCGGTCGGCACTAACCCGCGAACGCATCAGCGTGCGAAGCAGCGACGCCCCGCCGACCGGCGCCAGCCGCCACCACGCCGCGGCTTCGACACGGTGGTCGATCAGCGCACCGCCGCGAAACGAAGCAACGATCAACGGGCCATCGATCCCGGCGGCCGTGTCGGCCAGACTGTCGCGCCAACGCGCCAGATCGACATCAGCCAGCGCGACAAGGCTGTCATTCTGTCCGGGAAGATCGGGCAGGACCGCCCTAAAGCCCTTTGCCGCCAGCGCCCTCATCGCCAGCACCAACGTGCGGCGCAAGCGGTTCGCTTCCTCGAACAGCGGCGGGACGATCAAAATGGTGGCGCGGGGTTGGCCCGCGGGATCGATGCGCAGAAGATATTCGCTCATGCGCCCATCCGGGTCAGTCGGTCACTTTGCGCTGCGAAAAGGCGAGCAAATTGCCGTAGGTTTCAAAGATTTCGCCGTCGACCTCATCATCGTCGATGATGATCCCCAGCCGATCTTCCATCTCGGTCAACACCGTTGCGACCGCCATCGAATCAAACTCGGGCAGTTCGCCGAACAAGCCACTTTCTTCTGTCAGCGCGGCAGCGCGCGCTTCGCCAAGTCCCAGCACATCGGCAAGCAGGGCACGAAGGGTGGCGTCAACGCCAGAGGCTTTGGGGACAGCTTCGGTCAATTTTCTTTCCTCAGGGCGGAACGGGCAAACGCCTTCAATGCCGGACCCCATGCCGCGACCCGCGACGGATTGAAAGCCTCGATGCGCCACAACGGCTCGTGCCGGTTCATCCAGTCGCGCTTGTACCCGTCATTGCCGGTACCGAAATCGATCCGCTTCACCTCGTCGACCTCGATGACGTGGCGGAACAGCGCCGCCGACAGCAAAGTGCCGGGAGAGGCCTTCAGGCTGTCCTCGACATGCGCAAGCTTGTGGATGAAGGCGGTGCCATCGTCGACCGTCCAAAATTGCGCCGCGACCGGCACTCCGTCGATGCGCGCAATGCCCATCCGCAGGCGTCCGCCCGCTCCCTCAGCCTCGGCAAAGGCACGGAGCAGGGCGGGGTGACCTTCTTCGGGCTTCCAACTAGCGGCATAAATTTGTTCATAGGCTGCCCAGCTTCCGGGGTCGAAAGCCGTGAGCAACTGGATATCGACGACGCCTTTTTTCGCCTTCCGCTGGACAGTGTTTCGCAGCGCGCCGGGGCGGCTTGCCCACCAGGCGTCATAGTCCATTTCGCCGAGGTCAAGCCAGTGGCGGTTTCCGGCGGCGATGACTTGCACCCACCATCCGGCGCCGCGCAGCGCCAAGGCAATCGCTTGCCGTTCATCGTCGCGAACCGGGTAAAGCGACAGCCGAGCCGCTTGGCTCCGCAGATTGCGAAAAAGCGCGAACAATGCGGCGCTCTGATCGCCATTCCCAGTGTAAAGCGGCCGGATCGAAAAGCTGTACCAGTTCGTCAGACCCGACAGATGCCCCGGTTTTTCGATGCGGAGCGGCAGCCATGCCGCAGTGTCGCCCACATGGCCGCGAGCGTCGAACCGCCCCTGACTGGCAAACCCATGCGCCGCAAGCAACTCGAACCAATGAGGACGATCGAAGGGCGACGCAAAGCCGGCGGCGCGCGCCGCATCGTCATTAGCGTGATCTTCACCGTTCCCTTGCATGGTGCGTCCCTCTATCACTTCACTCCTAACAGCCGATGACCAAAGCCGAAAACCCATCTTCCAGTCCGATCGACCATCTCGCCCGCTGCGGCGCGCCGGACGCGGCTGCGCTGATGATTGGTGACAAGGTTACGACCTTTGCTGAGCTTGATGCCGGGGTCGGTCGGCTGGCGTCGTGGCTGCTCGAACAGGCGGGCGGGCCGGGCGAGCGCGTCGCAAGCTGGAGTGCGAAGACGCGGCTTGCTTGCCTGATGCCGCTTGCCGCCGGGCGAGCAGGGCTGATCCATGTGCCGATCAATCCGCTGCTCAAGGGACCGCAGGTCGAGCATATACTTGCCGACAGCGGCGCAAAATTGCTCGTTACCAACGGCGCGCGCGCCGACATGCTGGGCGGGGCGCTTCCCACTGACTGCGTGTTGCACGATCTGAAGGTCGGCAAAGAGGTGATCGATTCCGGCGGGCACGGGCTGCCGCCGTCGATCGCCGAGCCCGACGATCTTGCGGCGATTCTCTACACCAGCGGTTCGACGGGGCGGCCAAAGGGCGTGATGCTCAGCCATGCCAATCTTTGGCTCGGCGCCGAAAGCGTGGCCTCCTATCTCAAGATTGTGCCGGAAGATCGTGTGCTCGGCGTGCTGCCGCTCAGCTTCGATTATGGCCAGAACCAGCTGCTTTCGAGCTGGTATGCCGGTGCCGCGGTCGCCCCGCTCGACTATCTGACCGCGCGCGACGTCGTGAAGGCGGTGGCGCGGCACAAGGTCACGACGCTTGCGGGGGTGCCCCCGCTCTGGGTGCAACTGGTCGAGGCAGAATGGCCTGTTGAAATCGCCGCGCATTTGAGACGGCTGACCAACAGCGGCGGCGCGCTGACGCCGTTATTGATCGACGCGATGCGCCGGACATTTCCGAAGGCCGACGTCTACCCGATGTACGGACTGACCGAAGCCTTTCGCTCGACCTATCTGGAACCGAAATTCGTGGCCGATCACCCAACCTCGATGGGGCGAGCGATCCCGCATGCCGAGATTTTGGTATGCCGCCGCGACGGGACGATCACTGCTGACGAGGAAGCGGGCGAACTGGTTCATTGCGGTCCGCTCGTCGCAAAGGGCTATTGGCGAGACGCAGAACGCACCGCCGAGCGTTTCAAACCGGCGCCACGCGCGTCCAAATATGCCGGGATGGCAGTGTGGTCGGGCGACACGGTGCGCCGCGACGCCAATCACCTCCTCTATTTTGTCGGCCGCGACGATGCGATGATCAAGACGGCAGGCAACCGCGTCAGTCCGACCGAGGTCGAGGATGTCGCTGTCGCGTCGGGACTTGTCTTTGACGCCGTCGCGTTCGGCGTGCCCGACGAACGGATCGGTGCAGCAATCATCCTGATCGTCCGTGGCAAAGACGGCATTGCCGACGAGGACGCGCTCGCCGCCTATCTCCGTCAGAATCTCCCCAATTTCATGCAGCCGCAAGCAATCGAATGGCGCGACGCGCTGCCGCGCAATCCCAACGGCAAGCTGGATCGCGTGGCGATCGCCGCCGATTGGGCAAAGCAGGTGACAGCATGAAGCCGCACGGCCCGATTCCACCCGGCTTCCGCGCCGATCCCGACGGCATGTTGCTGATCGGCGGCGATCGCGCCGAGACGCTCGCTGACATGGCGGGCGACACGCCGCTGTTCCTATACGACAGCGCGATGCTGACAGCGCGCGTCGCCGAGTGGCGCGCCGCGATGCCTGCCGAGGTGCAACTCCATTATGCGATGAAGGCGAACCCCTATGCGCCGCTTCTCGTCTTCATGGCGCGGCTGGTTGACGGCTTCGACGTCGCCTCGGGAGGCGAACTCAAAGCTGCGCTCGCCAGCGGTATGTCGGCGGGCGACATCAGCTTTGCCGGCCCCGGAAAGCGTGACCGTGAACTGGAAGCAGCGATCACCTCCGGAGCAACGCTCAATCTCGAATCGGCGGGCGAGGCCGACCGCGCACTGTCGATCGCGGATCATCTTGGCCTCACGCCCAGCCTCGCGGTGCGCGTCAATCCCGACTTCGACCTCAAAGGGTCGGGGATGAAGATGGGCGGCGGCGCCAAGCCGTTCGGCGTTGATGCCGCGGAGGTTCCGGCGCTCGTCCGGCGTCTCCTCAATGCCGGGGCTGATTGGCAGGGCTTTCATATTTTTGCAGGATCGCAGGCACTTGATCCCGCGGCGATTGCCGATACGCAGGCGCAGACGGTCGCGCTCGCGGCGCGGCTCGCGAACGAAATCGGCGCGACGCCGCCACTCGTCAATCTTGGCGGTGGCATGGGTGTGCCCTATTTCCCCGGCGACAAGCCGGTCGATGCTATCGCGGTCGGTAATGCACTCGCCGCGACGCTGGCGGCGCGCGATCCGATCCTCGCAGGCAGCCGCTTCGCGATGGAACTCGGCCGGTGGCTTGTGGCTGAGGCAGGCGTCTATCTGACCCGCATCGTCGACCGGAAGACCAGTCATGGCGAGACCTTCCTCGTCACCGATGGCGGTCTCCATCACCAACTCGCCGCGAGCGGCAATTTCGGTACGGTGATCCGCCGCAACTATCCGATTGCGGTCGCCGGCCGCTTCGGCGCCGAGCCCGACGAGACCGTCTCGGTCGTCGGCTGTCTCTGCACGCCGCTCGATCGCCTCGGCGATCAGGTTGCGTTGCCGCGTGCCGAGGTCGGCGAACTGATCGCGCTGTTTTTGGCCGGTGCCTATGGCGCCAGCGCCAGTCCCGCGACCTTCCTCGGGCAGGGGCCAGCGCACGAAATGCTCGTCTGACAAGTTCGATTCTGTTCCGTAATAGGACAATATGAACGAGGCGCGATCCAAACTTATGTCAATACTAACCGTATGTTCACCCTTTTCGAGCAATGGCTGAAGCTGACGCAATGACCGTTGCTCCGGGGATTTGGACCGTTGCAACCGCCCGCGGCTCGAAAGGTTGATTATATGACTTCGTTCCCCTCGCTCCGTATCGCGCGCGCCGCGCTCGTTTCGGGTATCGCCGCGACCGCGCTTACTGGCTGCATGGGCGCCGGCGGAGCAGCCCCGCAGCTGCCGAGCGCGAACTTTGTCCAGAACCAGGAAGGGCCGGGCGAGGAATATATCATCGGCCCACTCGACGAGCTTCAGATCTTCGTTTGGCGCAATCCCGAATTGGGCGGCAAAGTTCAGGTCCGGCCCGACGGGCGGATTACAACGCCGCTGATCACCGACATGCCCGCGGTCGGCAAGACGCCGACGATGCTGCAACAGGATATCAAGCTGCAGCTCAGCCAATATATCACCGACCCGATCGTCAGCGTGATCGTCACCAGCTTCAACAGCACTTTCTCGCAGCAGGTCCGGATCGTCGGCGCGACCGAAAAGCCCGCGTCGATTCCGTTCCGCGCCAATATGACAGTGCTCGACGCAATGATTGCAGTCGGCGGCCTCGGCGAATATGCCGCCGGCAACAAGGCGCGACTCGTCCGCTTCGACAAGGGCAGCGGCAAACAGGAAGAATTCGGCCTGCGGCTGAACGACCTGATCAAGCGCGGCGATATCAAGGCGAATGTGCGACTTCAGCCCGGCGATGTGATCATCATCCCCGAAAGCATGTTCTGACGCGTTCGACCGCCAACCAACCCACCTCCCAAGGATCGATTTCGAGCGATGAACAGCCTTTACGACGAATTCCGGGTGGCGCTGCACAGCGTCTGGACGCGCCGGTGGCTGGTGCTGGCCGTGGCGTGGGGCATCTGCATTCTCGGCTGGCTTGCCATCGCGTCGATCCCCAACCGCTATGATAGCCGCGCGCGCCTTCTCGTCGACATCAACGAAATCCTGCCCGACGATGTTCAGGGCAGCGGCGGGCGTCCGCAGATCGATCAGATCCGCGAAACGCTAACCAGCGCGCGCAACATGGAAAAGGTTGCCGCGACCACGGGCCTGCTTCCCGCCGGTGCGGGCGAGCGCGAAAAGGCCAGCGCGGTCGCGATGCTGCAAAAGAACATCAAGGTCGTTCCGCAGCAGGATAATATCTTCGAGATCACTTCGAGCGTCGCCGTCGGCAGCTTGTCAGATGCGGACAATGCGAAGTTGGCGTCGGGCGTCCTCGACAGTCTGATCACGGTTTTCCGCGACGATCAGCTGCGCGGCGGCCGGATGAATGCGCGGGAAGGCCTTAAATTCCTCGACGCGCAGATCGCCGACCGTGAAAAGGCATTGCGCGAAGTCGAAGCGCGCCGCGGCGCATTCGAGGCGCAGAATATCGGCCTGATCCCCGGCGGCAGCGGATCGCCTGCACAGCGCGTCGAAGCCGCGCGCGCCGAACTCAGCCAGATCGATTCGCAACTGATTTCGGCGCAGGCACAGCTTGCCGCCGCCAATGGCCAGCTTTCCTCGACTCCTGCGACGATCAACGTTCCCGGCATGGGCAGCGTCGGCGGCGGCGTCGCGCGTCAGCAGCTTGCCGGTGCGCAGAATGAGCTTTCTTCGATGCGCGCACGCGGGCTCACCGATGCGCACCCCGACGTCATCGCGCTGAAAAGCCAGATCGCCTCGCTCAAGGCGATGGCGGACCGCGAGGGCACGGGATCGGGCGGCGGCGGCAATTCGCAGAACCCCGCTTATGCCTCGCTCGCCGCGATGCGTGCCGAGCGTCAGGCGACGGTCAGCGCGCTGTCGGCGCGCAAGGGCCAGTTGATGGGAGATATTTCGAAGATCACCGCGCAGCAAATCCAGAACCCCGGCATCGCCGCCGAATATGACCGGATCAACGGTGAATATACGGCGTTCAAGGCGCAATATGACAAGTTGCTCGCACAGCGCGAACAGGTTCGCATGCGCGGCGAGGTCCAGACTGAGACCGACGCGATCAAGATCGAACTGCTCGATCCGCCGTCGAAGCCGACTAGCCCTGCAGCGCCGAACCGGCCGCTGTTCCTGACGCTCGTGCTGCTCGCCGGTATCGGCGGCGGTATCGGTGCCGCCTTTGGCCTCGGCCAGGTGCGCACCAGCTACGCGACCGCGGCGAAGCTCGAACGTGCTAGCGGGCTGTCGGTGATCGGATCGATCACCGAAGTGGTGACGCCCGAGCGCCACCTTGACCGGCGCAAGAAGCTTGTCTGGCTTGCCGGCGGCGGCGGCGCGCTCGTCGGCCTCTATGCATTGCTGCTGGTCGTCGAATTTATTCAGCGCGGCATGGTTGCGTGACGGGGGACGATGACATGAACGACCAACGCAAAGTCAAGCGCCCACCCTCGCTCCTCGAACGCGCAGCCGACATGTTCGGCCTCGATCCCGCAGCGAATGCGCCGACGATCGACCTTTCGAGCCTGCCGCCCGAGCCCGAGAAGAAGGGGAAGAAGGCCGAGCCCGCTGCCGAAACGCCGCAGGCCGAAATCCTTGACCCCGTCATCGAAGCTGCGCCCGCAGTCGAGGCGGTGCCCAAGGCCTCGCCGCGCAAGGATGTAGTGAAGTCGGCGCCCGCCGTCGTGCCGACGCGGCAGGGCACGCTTGACCGGGCGCGCCTCGCGGCGCGGGGCATGATCGTGCCGGGCACGCCAGTCACTGGCATTTCCGAAGAATATCGCATCGTAAAGCGCGAACTGATTCGCAATTTTGGCGGCGTCGGTAACCGTCCGATTCTGCCGCGCGGACATCGCGTGCTGATCGCATCGGCCAATCCAGGCGAGGGCAAAACCTTTTCCGCGGTCAACCTCGCGCTCAGCCTCGCGGTCGAGGCCGATCATGATGTGCTGCTGATCGACGCTGACATCGCCAAACCGAGCGTGCTCGAAGCCCTTGGGCTGGAGGATGGCCCGGGCCTGATGGATGCGCTCGCCGATCCGCATCTGCCGCTGGGCGACTGCCTTATCCAGACCGATATTCCGGGGCTCAAAGTCATGCCTGCGGGCACTGGGCATATGCACGACACTGAACTTCTCGCTTCGGCGCGAACCGAGGCATTGCTGGCGCAGCTCGAACAGGGTGTTCCGGGCCGCATCCTCATCGTCGATTCGCCGCCGATCCTCGCCGCTTCGCCCGCCGCTGTTCTCGCTGGCCATGTCGGGCAGATGATCATGGTCGTGCGCGCTGATCAGACACTGGAATCGTCGCTGCGCGATGCTATCGGCCTGATGGGCGCGTGCCCGCATATCCAACTGCTCCTCAACGGCGTGAAATTTTCGCCGGGCGGTCGCCGCTTCGGCACCTATTACGGACAGGGAGGCGCGTGATGCGCACCGCCACCACCATGCGTTGCTTCGGAACGCTCGCGGCGTTGCTGCTCGCCGGGACGGCGACCGGCGCACACGCCCAATTTTCGGGCGATCCCGGATCAGGGGCGAGCGAAGCGCCGACCGGCGGGGCGTCGAAACCCGAGCCGGGCCGCAAGGAAAAACGCGCCGAAGGGCGCCGCACACAGCGGACGGTCGACGTCAGCCCCTATCTAGAAGTCGGTCAGGTGCTCACCGCCGACCTCAAAAACGGCGGCGATGTCCTGACCTACACGACGGTTGCCGCGGGGATCGATGCCGCCATCGTCACCCGCCGCGCCGAACTCGCGGCGACGCTGCGTTACGAACATCAATTCGGCTGGGGCAAACAGGGTGATACCGACGTCGTCAGCGGGCTTGCTCGCGGCCGGATCGAAGTTGCTCGTGGCCTCAATCTCGAGGGCGGGGCGCTTGCGACGCGCACGCGTGCCGACGGTCAGGGCGCTGATAGCGGTCTATTCATCGGCAATGCCAGCAACGTTGCAAATCTTTACTCGGTCTATGCGGGCCCAACGCTGACGAAGCGTATCAGTGGGCTCGATTTCGGCGCTGGCTATCGGTTCGGCTATACCAAGGTCGACGTCGACGAGCCCGCAATCCTCGCGCCGGGTTCGCAGCCTCAGGATATTTTCGACAGCTCGACGAACCATGTCGCATGGGCCAGCCTCGGCGCGCGCCCCGGCGATCTGCCGGTCGGCTGGCAGGTGTCGGGCGGCTATGAACGCGAGGATGCGAGCCAACTCGACCAGCGGTTCGAGGGCAAATATGCGCGCGCCGACATCACAGTGCCGATCGGTCGGACCGTCGCGCTGCTGGGCGGTGTGGGATATGAGGATATCGAGATCGGGCAACGCAATCCGCTGCTCGACGTCAATGGCGCGCCCGTGCGCGACGCGAATGGGCGTTTCGTGACCGACAAGTCGACCCCGCGCCAGCTGTCGTTCGACACCGACGGGCTGATATGGGATGCTGGCGTAATGTGGCAGCCGAGCCGCCGCACGTCGCTGACCGCGCGCGTCGGCCGCCGTTATGGCGACACGATTTACACGGGCAGCTTCGCCTATCGCGCCGATCACGCGACGACGATCCAGCTTGGCGTTTATGACGGCCTGTCGAGCCTCGGTCGCGGCCTGTCGGGCGGTCTTGCCGCGTTGCCGACGCAATTCGACCCGACGCGCAATCCGATCGGTGGCGACATCAATCCTTGCGTCTTTGGCCAAGAAGGCGGCGGCTGCCTGAACAACCAGCTCGGGAATGCGACCTCGGCGCAATATCGCAGCCGCGGCGTACAGGCGACGCTGTCTTCGCGGTTCGCGGCGTGGAGCTATGGCGTTGGCATTGGCTATGATCAGCGCAAACTGCTCGCGCCGCTGCTGTCGCCGATTGCCAGCCTCAACGGCATCAAGGACGAGAGCTATTATCTGTTCGTATCGGCAGGGCGACGTCTCGATGCCGATTCCGACCTCAGCCTGTCGGGTTACGTCAATTATTTCGACAATGGCGCGCCGCAAGCGAGCGACGTCCAATCGGCGGGGATTTCCGCGACTTACTCTCGCCGGTTCTGGCGCGGTCTGACCGGGACGGCAGCGGGAAGCCTCAACGCCTTTGATCAGGATGGCTTTAACAGCCAGCTTATCGGTTCAGCCTTGGTGGGACTGCGTTACAACTTCTGAGCCTTCAACAGGAATGCATGCGATGTACGATCAATTTTATGGTTTCACCGGGCGCCCGTTCCAGCTGACGCCAGACCCGCATTTCTATTTCGAAAGCGGAACGCACCGTAAGGCCATGTCCTATCTCGGCTATGGGCTCGCGCAGGGCGAAGGCTTCATTGTCATCACCGGAGACGTCGGCGCCGGCAAGACTACGCTCGTCGGCCATTTGATGAACACGATCGACCCCAACCGCCTGACCGCGGTCAAGCTGGTGTCGACGCAGGTCGAGGGCGACGATCTCCTCCGCCTTGTCGCCGAACAATTTGGCGTCGAGTGGGAGGGCCAGAGCAAGGCCGAGCTGCTGCGTTCGATCGAACAATATCTGCGCGAACAGGCGCGCGCCGGCAAACGCACCTTGCTGATCGTCGACGAGGGGCAGAATCTTGCTATTTCTGCGCTCGAAGAGTTGCGAATGCTCTCGAACTTCCAGCTTGGCGGTCATTCACTGCTGCAGATATTCCTGCTCGGCCAGCCCGAATTTCGCCAGACCCTGTTCCATTCGCCTGCGCTCGAGCAACTGCGTCAGCGCGTGATTGCGACGCACCATCTCGACCCGATGGAGCCCGAGGAGGTCGAGCCCTATATCCTTCATCGTCTCGGCAAAGTCGGCTGGACGGGCAACCCCAGCTTCAGCCCCGACGCCTTCGAGGAAATCTTCGATTATAGCGAGGGCGTGCCGCGCAAGCTCAACGTGCTGGTCAGCCGCCTGCTGCTGTACGGCGCGGTCGAGCAGATGCACCGCATCACTGCGCAAAATGTGCGCTCGGTTGTCACCGAGATCGAAGCCGACCGCGGCCTCGACGCGTCGACGCTCGCGCCGCTGCCGGTCGAGGCCGTCGTCGCCGCGGCAGCCGATGCCGTTGCGCCGACAGCGACTCCCTTCGCGGTTCCGGCGCCCGCCAACGAAGCTCCGCTCGAATGGCCGCAGCGCGCTGCCGAGCCTGTCGCGGCGGACGAGCGCGCGCCTTTCACAGCGCCCGTCGAACCGGCGGCCCAGATCATATTGACGCCGCCGGAACTCGAAGAGCCGGAAGCTGCGGCCGATGCGCCCGCCGAGGCTGCACCCGCGATCGACCCCGAGCAGCTCGCCGCGCTCCAGCGTCAGATCGTTTCGCTCGAGGAACGCCTCGTCGAACAGGATGCCGCGCTCCGCCGCGTGCTCGACCTGTTGATCGAATGGGTCGAGCGCGATCCCGAAAATGCGCCCAACCCGGCAACGTCGCGGACCTGGGCGGCCTGACAGTCCGCACAAATTCCGCTACCCTGCCGATGAAGGTGAGTTACAATGCAGAACGGCCTGTCGGTCGATGTCGAGGACTGGTTCCAGGTCGGCGCCTTTGAGCGCACGATCAATCGCGACGACTGGAATGGCCTCGAATGCCGTGTCGAGGCGAATTGCGACGCGGTGCTGCAGATTTTTGCCGAGGCTGGTGTAAAGGGAACGTTCTTCACTCTCGGTTGGGTCGCCGAGCGCTATCCCACGCTGATCAAACGCATTGTGGCGGCGGGGCATGAGCTTGCGAGTCACGGTTATGATCACAAACGCGTCTTCAACATGACCGCCGACGAATTTGCCGCGGACCTTAAGAAAACTCAGGCAATCCTCGAGGATCTGGGCGGCGTTGCTATCCGCGGCTATCGTGCGCCGAGCTTCTCGGTCGATACGCGAACTCCATGGGCGCACGCCGTGCTCGCCGAGCAGGGCTATGCCTATTCGAGCAGCGTCGCGCCGGTGGTGCACGACCATTATGGCTGGCCGCAAAGCCCGCGCCACGCATGGCGGCCGCTCGCCGACAGCGACCTCGTCGAATGGCCGGTGACGACCGCGCGCTTTGCCGGTCGCACGCTCGCGGCGGGCGGCGGCGGGTTCATGCGGATGCTGCCCTATGGCTTCACGCGCTGGGCGATCGGGCGGATGAATGCCGAGGGGCATCCCGCCATCCTCTATTTCCACCCATGGGAAATCGACCCCGGCCAGCCGCGTGTCGCTGACGCGCCGATCAAGTCGAAGATCCGTCATTACAGCGGCTTGTCGGCCATGGCTGGCAAGCTCAGGAAGCTGCTCGACGATTTCGAATGGACGCGCGCCGACGCGCTGCTTCCCGCGCAGCAGCAGCGCGCGCAGCCGTGGCGCGCCGCGGCGTGAACGCGCCTGTCCTTCCCATGAAGGACGGCTTTTCCGGCGCGCCGCTGTCCGACGCGGCGGCGTGGGACGCCTATATCGCGGCGCATCCGGCCGCGACACCATTCCACAGCCGTGCATGGTGCGAAGCCATCGCCACGGCGACGGGACATCGTTGCCACCTTATCACCGCGCGCGATGCGAATGGTGCGCTGACCGGTCTCCTCCCGCTCCACCATATTCGCTCGCCCTTGTTCGGGCAGGCGCTCGTCGGCAGCGGCTTCGCGGTCGACGGGGGAATTCTCGCTGACGATCAGGCGGTCGCCGCAACGCTTGCGCAAGGGGCGGCGGGCATGGCCGGATCGCTGCATGTCCCGTCGGTCGAATTGCGCGGCGGGCCGCAGCCCGACGGAGAAGCCTGGCGCCGCGAAGAGGGTGTCTACGCCGGTTTCGCGCGCGACCTTGCGGCCGATGACGACGCCGAATTGCTTACGATCCCGCGCAAGCAGCGCGCCGAGGTGCGCAAAGCGCTGGAGAGCGGGCTGACGGTGACGACGGGGACAAGCCCAAACGAGCGCCGCGATCATTATCGTATCTACGCGACCAGCGTTCGCAATCTCGGCACGCCGGTGTTCCCGAAAAAGCTATTCGATGCCGTCCTCGATGCCTTTGGCGACGCGGCCGATATCCTGACCGTTCGCGATAATGGCCAGCCGGTCGCCAGCGTGCTGAGCCTCTATTGGCGCGGCACGGTGATGCCTTATTGGGGCGGCGGGCTTGCCGAAGCACGGCGTCTTCGCGCCAATGAGTTGATGTATTTCGCGTTGATGCGCCATGCACGAGCCAAGGGTTGCACGCGCTTCGATTTCGGACGGTCGAAGCTTGGCACGGGTCCCTTTTCCTACAAGAAAAACTGGGGTTTCGAGCCGCAGCCACTCGTCTATTCGCGCTGGCTCGCGCCGGGCGAAACCGCGCGCGACACCAATCCGAACAGCGCCAAATATCGGCTGCAGGTCGACCTCTGGAAAAAACTGCCGTTGTGGGCGGCGAACCGCATCGGCCCGCTGATCGCGCGCGGGCTCGGATAGCCGGGCAAATGGCCGAAATCCTGTTTCTCGTCCACCGCGCGCCCTGGCCTCCCGACCGCGGCGACCGGATCCGTAGCTGGCACATGTTCGAAGCGCTGGCGAAGCTTGCGCCGGTGCATGTCGCCGCGCTGGCCGACAATCAGGCCGACGCCGAAATCGCGCGCGAAAAAATGGCGCCGCTTTGCAAGAGCCTGACAATCGAAGTGCGCAACGTTTCGCGTCCGACCGCGCTGATAAAGGCGGTCTTGAGCGGCGATCCGGTTTCGAACCGGCTGTTTCGCAGCAAAGCGCTGGCACGCCATGTCGATGGCCTGATCGCGCAAGGCCGGATCGGTCATATCGTCGCCTTTTCGGGGCAGATGGCGCAGTATCTGCCTGCCGATTTCGACGGCCGGATCATCATGGATTTTGTTGACGTCGATTCGGCGAAGTTCGCGACCTATGCCGAGCAGGACAAGCGCCAGCCGCTCAACTGGGTGCATGACCGCGAGGCGCGTGTGCTGGGTGCCTATGAAGCTGCGGTCGCGCGCCGCGTGGATACCAGCCTGTTCGTCAGCGAAGCCGAGGCTGCGCTGTTCCGTGGGCGGACCGGATTGGGCGAAGAAAAAGTGCGCGCAGTCGAGAATGGCATCGACACCGATCGCTTCAACCCGGCGTTGATCTTTGATCGGGTCGGCGAGGGCGCGGGGCCGCTTGCGGTCTTCACCGGCCAGATGGATTATCGCCCCAACATCGATGGGGTGCGCTGGTTCGCTTCCGATATCTTGCCGTTGATCCGTCAGATTCATTCGCAGGCGCGCTTCGCGATAGTGGGCCGTGCGCCGACTGATGAGGTGCGCGCGCTTGAAAAACTGCCGGGCGTAACGGTCACTGGTGAAGTGCCCGACGTGCGGCCTTGGCTTGTCGCTGCGAATGCGGTCGTCGCGCCGTTGCTGCTCGCGCGGGGGGTGCAGAACAAACTGCTCGAGGCGATGGCAATGGCGCGGCCGGTCGTCGCCAGCGCGGCTGCGGCCGAAGGCATTGATGCTACGCCGGGAGACCATCTGATGGTCGCCGACGGCGCACGCGATATGGCCGATGCGGTCTGTGCGTTATTCGGCGACAGCGCTGCAGCGACGGCAATGGGGCAGGCAGCGCGTGCGCGGATGATCGCGCGTTATGGCTGGGACGCTTGTCTGGCGCCGCTTGGCAAATTTCTGGGACTGACGGCATGACTGTCTGGCAGCGCCATCTGGCTGCGCTTGCGACGTTATCGGCGGCGATCCTCGCGATCTTCTGGGGCGATGCCGCGGATATGGTCGGCATCTGGTGGCATAGTTCAACCTTTACGCACTGCCTGTTGATGGTGCCGATGATCGGCTGGCTGGTATCGCAGCGCGCGCCGCTCCTCCGTCCGCTGACCCCCTCTTACTGGTGGCCCGCGCTCATCTGGATGGCGGGCGCGGGGCTGGTATGGCTCGTCGGAGAGGCAGCCGGGGTCGGCTTGTTCCGGCAACTCGGGTTGATGCTGATGCTGCAGGGCGCGGTCGCGGCGGCGCTCGGTGAAAGGCTGGTGCGCGGACTGCTCTTTCCGCTTGGCTATGCGCTGCTGCTTGTTCCTTTTGGCGAGGAGTTGGTGCCGCTGCTCCAGACCTTTACGGCGCATATCGCGGTCGTGCTTCTGCACCTGTCGGGGATCGCCGCCGAGATGCAGGGCGTGTTCGTCACGACGAAGGCGGGGTTCTTCGAAGTTGCCGAGGAATGTTCGGGGGTCAATTTCCTGATCGCGATGCTCGCCTATTCGGTGTTTGCAGCGCATCTCTGTTTTCGAAGCTGGACGCGGCGGATCGTCTTTGTCGTGCTTGCGCTTGCGACGACGATCGTCGCCAATGCCCTGCGTGCCTATGGCACGATGGTCGCTGCCGAAATCTGGGGGATCGAGGCGGCGGGCGGGATCGACCATATCTTCTATGGCTGGATATTCTTCGGGCTGGTGATCGCGCTCGTCATGCTCGTCGCGCTCCGCTGGTTCGACCGCCCGGCGAATGACGCCGCGGTCGATATCGCCGGGTTGGACGGACCGTCGCGTTTTGCGGGACCGGCGAAAGCCGTTCTGCCCGCTGCGCTGACAGTCCCGTTGCTCTTTGCCGGTTGGGGTGTGCTGGTGGGCGGACGCAGCGCCGCGCTGCCCGCAACGATGACGGTCGAAGCGCCGCCGGGTTGGAGCGACGCGCGTGCTGGCGGCATGGCGTGGGCGCCGCGCTTCGACGGCGCCGATCAACGGCTGCTACGACAATTTGCCGATG
>JAURVS010000414.1 GCA_030655355.1 Sphingopyxis sp. | reverse complement strand
GTTCATCGCTAATATGGCGTAGCGTGGCACGCATTCAATGTCGCTGCGCTGAACAGCGTGGGCAAAGCCTGCTCAAAATGGCAGCTTGAAGCCCGGGGGGAGCGGCAGGCCGCTCGTCATCTTGCCCATTTCTTCGTTGCTAACGTGATCGGCCTTTTCGCGTGCGTCGTTGAACGCCGCCGCGAGCAGATCTTCCAGCATTTGCTTGTCGGAAAGCACGATCAGACTGTCGTCGATGCTGATCGACTTGATCCGACCTTTCGCGCTCGCAAGGATCTTTACGAGGCCGCCGCCCGAGACGCCTTCGACCTCGACACTGTCGAGCTTCGCCTGCGCCTCCTGCATCTGCGCCTGAACCGTGGCTGCGGCTTCTTGCGCGGCCTTCATCATTTCTTCGATTGATTTCATGGATTGAGCTTATGGCGATTGTCGCCCGCCTCTTCAAGTTTCGCGTCGGGAAAAGCAGCCAAAGCGGCTTTTACCACCGGCAATTCGCGGATCCGCTCGTCATTGTCGGCAAGCGTCGCAGCGCGGATAGCGCCGAGACTGGGCCGCCCCTCGCCCTCGCCAGCACGGACATGCCAGCGGCTACCGGTCTGTGCCAGCAGCGCTTCTCCCAAGTCGCGCGCGAACGACGCCCCAAGTGCGCCTGACGCAAAAACAATGCTGCCGGGTTCGAGTTCGATGATTCGCAGATGATCGTAAACATCGACTGCAAGCCGATGATTTCCTGTGCTTTCCAGCAGCTGATGAATTTGAGCGACGGTGAGCGCCGAAGCGGGCGGTTCTGCGCTTGCCGCCGCCGTCATTTCGACACTTGCTGTTGCAGCGGCCGCAGGTTCGGCTGCGGCGACTTGCGCAGCAGCCATGCTTTCTTGCGCCGCTGGGGCGGCCGGAGCAGAAAGCGGCATCGCCGTCACGCCGCCCTTTTCGAGCAGTTTCGCAAGCTCACCGGGATCAGGCATCGCGGCGGCATAAATTACGCGCAGCAACAGCATTTCGAGATGCTCGAGCGGATTGTTCGCACGCAACACCTCATCATGCCCCTTGAGGAGCAACTGCCACAGCCGGTTGAGCGGCGCAAAGCCGAGCTTTTGCGCCCATTCGCCGATGCGCTCACGGTCAGCCTCGGCCAGCGCCGGGTCGTCGTGGCGCGACACTTTCGCAAGCGTCACCGCATGGGTGAGATCCATCAGACCACGCACCATCGCGACAGGCTCGATCCCCAGTGCATATTGCGCACGGGCGAGGTCGATTGCGCCGCCAGCGTCGCCTTCAAGGATCGACGCCATCAATTGCCCGATCGCCGATCTATCGGACAGGCCGAGCATCACCCGAACTTGCGCCGCGCCGATCATCCCACCGCCGTCGAGATCGGCGTGTGCGATCGCCTGATCGAGGATCGACAGGCCGTCGCGTACCGAGCCTTCGGCGGCATTGGCAATCAGCCAGATGGCTGGGGCCTCCGCCTCAACGCCCTCTTTCTGAAGAATCGAGCTGAAATGCGCGAACAGCATGTCGGGAGTAATGCGGCGGAGGTCGAAGCGCTGGCAGCGCGACAGCACCGTCACCGGCACCTTGTTGACTTCGGTCGTCGCGAACAGGAATTTGACGTGCGGGGGTGGCTCTTCGAGCGTTTTCAGCAGCGCATTGAAGGCGTTACGCGACAACATATGCACTTCGTCGATGATATAGATCTTGTAGCGTGCCGAGACCGCCGCATAACGCACCGCCTCGATAATCTCGCGCACGTCGTCAACGCCGGTGTTCGACGCGGCGTCCATTTCGATCACGTCGATATGGCGGCCTTCGGTGATGGCGCGGCACGGTTCGCACACGCCACACGGATCGATCGTCGGACCGCCCTGCCCGTCGGGTCCGATGCAGTTGAGCGCTTTTGCGATCAGGCGCGCCGTCGACGTCTTGCCGACCCCGCGCACGCCAGTCATCAGGAAGGCATGCGCCAGCCGATCGCGCGCAATCGCATTACCGAGCGTGCGGACCATCGCATCCTGACCGATCAGCTCGGCAAAGGTCTGCGGGCGATATTTGCGGGCAAGAACCCGGTACGGACCGCTCGACGCCTGCGGCGCCGTCTCGGGCAGGTCCATTCCCAGCATCGGGGTGTCGTCGGCGGAATCGCTCATGCGATCCGTATTAGGAGGCACCAGCGCGCTTGTCGAAGGGGAATACAGAGGGTTCCAATATCTCGTCACCCCGGACTTGATCCGTGGTCCCGCTCAGCGAGGTCGGAAAAGCGGGCCCCGGATCAAATCCGGGGTGACGATGCGAATTAACACAACAATATGGTGAGGGTGGGAGCCGGAACGACCCGCAGCGAATTCGTTGCGGCTGCTTCCTTCCGGACCTGACCGGGTTGGCGAAGACTGCGTCCGCCCGACTCCCGCGGCGCATATGGCGGCGGACGGCGTGAAATGCAAGCAGGCTGCTTATTCAGCCAGATCAGCCGCGACGATGCGCGTCGCCTCGGCGATCACCGCGCTTGCGGCGTCGCCCTCGACCGTCGGACGATCGAGATAGATAGCGATGACATATTTTTGTCCGCCCGTCGTCTCGACAAAGGCCACATCATTATAAGCCGTGCCACAAGTGCCCGTCTTGTCGCCTGCGATCCAGCCTTGCGGCAAACCGGCACGAATGCGCTTCAATCCGGTCGCACTCTCGATCATCCACCCGCGCAATTGCTTGCGATAGTCGGGGTTCAGCCGGTCGCCGAAAACATAGGCCGCCGCACTGGTCGCCATCGCGATCGGGCTGGTCGTGTCACGCTCGTCGCCCGGCGCATTTTCATTGAGCCCGGGTTCGATCCGATCGAGCCGCGTCACCGCGTCGCCCGAACGGCGCAGCGCCGCTGTAAACGCGGCGGGGCCGCCGATCTGCTTCAGGATCAGGTTCGCCGCCGTATTGTCGCTGAGCACCACCGCGTCGCGCGCAGCAAAGCCAAGCCGCTGCTCGCCCATCCCGTCCGGCCCGATCAGCTTTTCGGTACCCGGCGAATAGGAAACAAGGTCGCCGCGCGTGAAGGACAGCGGGGTGCGGAGCGACACGCCCTTTGCTGCGCGTTCAAGTACTTGTCCCGCGAGCAGCAGTTTGAACGTCGAACACATCGCGAAACGTTCGTTTCCGCGATCCGCCGAAACCAGCTTACCGCGGCCATCGACCACTGCGATGCCAAGCCGACCGCCGCTGCGCTGTTCGATATCGCGGATTGCCTTTGCGGATATCACCGAATCGCCCAGCGTTTCGACGGGCGTTGTTGCGCAGCCCGATAGCGCGAAAAGCGCCATCGCGGTCAACGCAGCGCGCATCATCGCGGTCCCTGCATGTTGCGGCTTTCGCCGGGAATATGCACGGTCAGCCCTTCCATATCATCGGTCAGCAATATCTGGCACGCGAGGCGGCTGGTGCGCCGCACCCCGGCAGCGAGGTCGAGCATATCCTCTTCCATCTCGCTCGCAGGCGGTAAGCGATCGAAATCCTCTTTTGCAACGATGATATGGCAGGTCGAGCAGGCCATTTGGCCTTCGCACGTTCCTTCGAGCGGCATCATATAGGCTTGCGCGACGTCGAGCAGGATTGATCCCGGCTCGGCGTCAGCCTCGGTCCGCCCCTTGCCGTCGGCGTGCACGAAGGTGACGCGCATCAATTCACCCCCTGCAATCGGGCCGCGTCTTTGATTGCAGCCAGGCCGTCGCGCAAATCCTGCTCGCTGGTGTAGCGCCCCCAGCCAAGGCGGATCGAGGCGCGGGCGTCAGCTTCGCTGATACCCATCGCGCGCAGGACGTGGCTGACCTTCCCTGACCCGCTGCCGCACGCGCTGCCCAGCGAGAAAGCGACGTTGCGCGCGTCGGACATCAGGCGCAG
>JAURVS010000413.1 GCA_030655355.1 Sphingopyxis sp. | reverse complement strand
CATCATGACCATCTATCGCACGCCGGACGCGCGCTTCGACGCGCTGCCCGATTGGCCTTATGCGCCAAATTATCTCGATATCGCGGGCGGGCTTCGCGTCCATTATGTCGACGAGGGTGCTGCCGATGCGCAGCCGGTGCTGATGCTGCACGGCGAGCCGACCTGGTCCTATCTTTATCGCCACATGATCGGCCCCGCGACCGCAGCGGGATTCCGCGTCGTCGCGCCCGACCTCATCGGCTTCGGCCGGTCGGACAAGCCGCTCGATCGCGGTGCGTACAGCTACCAGGCGCAGGTCGCGTGGATGCGGCAATGGATCGAAGCGCTCGATCTGCGCAACATCATCCTCGCTTGTCAGGACTGGGGGTCGCTGATCGGCCTTCGCCTCGTTGCTGAAATGCCCGAGCGCTTCGCCGGTGTCGCGCTGTCGAACGGCGGGCTGCCCGAAGGCCAGCCGGCGCCCCGGGCCTTTGCGATCTGGCGCGCCTTTTCGCGTTACAGCCCGCTGTTCCCGATCGGCAAGATCGTCAAGGCGGGGACGAAGCGCGAATTGAGCGCCGCCGAAATCGCCGCTTATGACGCGCCCTTTCCGACGCGCGCATCGAAGGTCGCGGCGCGCGTTTTTCCGTCGTTCGTCCCGCTCGGCGACAATGTTGCGGTGCCCGACCAGAAGCGCGCATGGGCGGCGCTGGAGGCGTTCGACAAGCCGTTCCTCTGCTGCTTTTCCGACGGCGATCCGATCACGCGCGGCGGCGATGCGCTGTTCACGAGCCGTGTGCCGGGAACGCAGGGCGCCGCACACCGCACGCTGACAGGCGGTCACTTCATTCAGGAGGATGACCCGGCGGGTTTCGTCGCGGCGATCCGCGACGTTGCGACCGCCGGGACGATCGTCAGTCGCTGAAGGGGTCGCGGATCAGGATCGTGTCTTCGCGTTCGGGGCTGGTCGACACGAGCGCGATCGGGGTTTCGATCAGTTCCTGCACGCGCTGGATATATTTGATCGCCTGCGCGGGCAGGTCGGCATAGCTGCGCGCGCCCGCGGTCGTCTCCTGCCAACCGTCCATTTCCTCGTAAATCGGCTCGACTTCGGCCTGATCGGCGGCGTGCGCCGGGAAATAGTCGAGGATCTTGCCGCGAAGACGATAGCCGGTGCAGATGCGGATCGTGTCGAAACCGTCGAGCACGTCGAGCTTGGTCAGCGCGATGCCCGTCACGCCCGAAACAGCGCAGCTCTGGCGCACGAGAACGGCGTCGAACCAGCCGCAACGGCGCTTGCGCCCGGTGACGGTACCAAATTCATGCCCGCGCTCGCCGAGCCGCTGGCCGATTTCATCTTCGAGTTCGGTGGGGAAGGGGCCGCTGCCGACGCGCGTCGTATAGGCCTTGGCGATGCCGAGCACGAAGCCGACGGCGCCGGGGCCGAGGCCCGATCCGCTCGCGGCGGTGCCGCTGACCGTGTTCGAGCTGGTGACGAAGGGATAGGTGCCGTGATCGACGTCGAGCAGCACGCCCTGCGCGCCCTCGAACAGAATGCGCGCGCCCGCCTTGCGGACCTTCTTGAGGCGTTTCCACACCGGCTGCGCATATTCGAGCACATAGTCGGCGATTTCGGCGAGGTCGGCCTTGAGCCGGTCGCGGTCGATCGGCGGCTCGCCGAACCCGGCGCGCAGCGCGTCATGATGCGCGGTCAGGCGGTCGATCTGCGGATCGAGCTTGTCGAGATGCGCGAGGTCGCAGACGCGGATCGCGCGGCGACCGACCTTGTCCTCATAGGCGGGGCCGATGCCGCGACCGGTTGTACCGATCTTGCCCGCGCCTGCGGCGGTCTCGCGCAGCGCGTCAAGGTCGCGGTGGAAGGGCAGGATCAGCGCGCAATTGTCGGCGATCGCGAAATTCTCGGGGTTGATGGCAACACCCTGGCCGCGCAACTTGGTGATCTCGTCGCGCAGCGCCCACGGGTCAAGGACGACGCCGTTGCCGATGATCGACAAGGTGCCGGTGACGATGCCCGAGGGGAGCAGCGACAGCTTATAGACCTGTTCGCCGACGACAAGCGTATGGCCGGCATTATGACCGCCCTGGAACCGGACCACGGCGTCGGCGCGGCTGGCGAGCCAGTCGACGATCTTGCCCTTGCCCTCGTCGCCCCATTGCGACCCGATGACGGTAACATTTGCCATGACAATGTCCTGCTGTGCGGGGCCATCCTGACCCGGCGCGGCCTTAGCGGATCTGGGCAAAGAGGCAAGGGTGGCGGGATGATCTGAAATGAAATATTGAAAGCAGAAGCGATGGGCAAGGAAACGAGTTTGAAGATTGTTCTGTCGGCGCTCGCGCTGATGCTGGTCACAAGTTGTTCTGATGGCTCTGACGGGCTGAAGGGTGTGACGCCGGATGCCTATCTCGATTTTGCATCTTGCTGGGCCGACGCCGATGACCGATTTGTTGCGTTCCTGGTCGTCGAACAGAATCGCGACGGCTTCAGGCCTCACTTCGTTTCGTCCCGCTGTTACGTCGCTGAATTTGGTGGTGATACGACAATGGGCTATTTGAACGATCTCATGATCGTCGGTGACGAGAGTGCCTTGAAGACGCTGGCTGGCTTGACCGGTGATTTTCTGTCCAACGCTGTTACCGATGTCGGACCACCCTCCGATCGGTCGCGCGTATATCTGTTCAGAGGCGATCTGGTAGGACAAACGGTTGAAGAATATCCCGACGCGCGGCTTTACGACATCGCGAAGGTCGACACGTTGATCGACACGCAGATGCTCTTCTCCCAATTTCGCAAACTGACGAGCGACGAACGATCTGCGCTATTTCAATCATTGAGTCGCCGCCGTTAAAACGAGAGAATATTGCCGTGCCCAACCCCGATGCGCCCTATCATGCCCATATCTATTTCGGCGATGCCGAGCGCGCCGCCGCGACTGAACTGCGCGCGGGCTTCGGCCGCGATGCCGCGATATTGTTCGTCGGCGATATGACCGACGGCGCGGCCGGGCCGCATCCGATCGCGCAATATGAGGTGCATTTTCTTGGCGCCGC
>JAURVS010000412.1 GCA_030655355.1 Sphingopyxis sp. | reverse complement strand
CCGCGCGAAAAGCGCGCCTCGGCGCTCGCTTATTATTCCTTGGGCATTCCGCTTGGCGGCTTGCTCGGCTTGGCGCTCGGGGGATTGATTGCCGACGCCTGGGGCTGGCGGACGGCGTTTCTGTTTGCGGGCGCGCCCGGCGTGTTGATGGCTATCGTCGCGTGGACGACGCTACGCGAACCGCGGGGTCAGATGCTTGCCGACCTCGCTGCACGCAAGGCGACGCGCCCCGACTTCAGGACCGCGATGGCCGAGATCCGCAGCAAGCGGACATTCTGGCTGATTGCCTTTGCCGCCGCGATCAAGGCGTTCATCGGCTATGGCGCCGCGGCGTTCCTCGCGCCCTTCTTCTTTCGCAACCATGCGGCCGAACTGACATTGATCGCGTCCAATTTCGGGCTGGGGCTGACGGGCTTCCTCGGCGTCGCGCTGGGGATTGTCCTCGGGCTGACCGGGGCACTCGGCACATGGATTGGCGGGCAGCTTGCCGACAAATATGGCGCGCGCGACCTGCGCGCCTATGTCTCGATCCCGGCGGTTTCGACTCTGTGCGGCATTCCCTTTTACATCGCCGGACTGCTGACCGATTCGGCGATGTTTGCGCTTTTCATGTTCGCCTTTCCCCCGGTGCTCAACACGCTCTGGTACGGCGCCGGACTCGCCGCGGTGCAGGGGCTGGTGCAGCCGCAGACGCGCGCGACCGCGTCGGCGGTGCTGCTTTTCATCATCAATCTGATCGGGCTGGGCCTCGGGCCGCTCGGGGTCGGCGCGGTTAGCGATTTTATCAGCGGACCGATGGGGCTAGGGTCGGCGGAGGGCGTGCGCTGGTCGCTGATGATCTTCATCATGTTCGGCGCCGTCGCGTCGGCATTGTTCTGGATGGCGCGCAGTTCGATCCGCGAGGAGATGGTGAGTTGAGTATCGCAAGCATTGCCCTGCCCCGCATCTTCCGCATCGGCGGCGGCGCGTCGAAGCAATTGCCCGAGGTGCTGAGCGCGCTGGGGCTGTCGCGGCCGCTGATCGTCACCGACGGCTGGCTGGTGAGCAGCGGGCGCGCTACCGAACTGACCGATGGACTGGCGGCGGCGGGGATATCGGCGCGGGTGTTTGCGGATACGGTGCCCGACCCGACGATCGCGTCGGTCGATGCGGGCGCGGCGTTCCTGCTTGAAGGCGATCACGACTGCGTCGTCGGCTTTGGCGGCGGCAGCCCGCTCGACAGCGCGAAGGCGATTGCGCTGCTTGGCAAGCTCGGCGGCGCAATGGCGGATTACAAGGCGCCGCATGTGCAGGATGCGCCGGGGCTGCCGATCATCGCGATCCCGACGACCGCGGGCACGGGGTCGGAAGCGACGCGCTTCACGATCATCACCGACGAGGCGACCGACGAGAAGATGCTGTGCCCCGGGCTCGCCTATCTGCCCGTCGCAGCGCTCGTCGATTACGAACTGACCTTTACGAAGCCGGTGCGGCTGACCGCCGATACGGGGATAGATTCGTTGACGCACGCGATCGAAGCCTATGTGTCGAAGCGCGCGAACCCGTTCGCCGACGGCATGGCGTTGCTCGCGATGCGCGCGATCGCGCCCAATCTGCGCCGCGTGTGCAGCGACCCGATGGACGCGGCGGCGCGCGAGGCAATGATGCTGGGCACGACGCAGGCGGGGATCGCTTTCTCGAACAGCTCGGTCGCGCTGGTTCACGGGATGAGCCGACCGATCGGCGCGCATTTCCATGTGCCGCATGGGCTGTCGAACGCGATGTTGCTGCCCGCGGTGACCGCGTGGTCGGCGCCTGCTGCGCTCGGCCGCTATGCCGATTGCGCGCGGGCGATGGCTGTGGCGGACGAGGCCGAGGGCGATCAGGCGGCGGTGGCGCGGTTGCTCGATGAACTGGCGGCCTTGAACCGCGAGCTCGAAGTGCCGGGACCGGCGGCGTGGGGCATCGACGCGGCGCGCTGGGAAGCGCTGGTGCCGACGATGTGCGCGCAGGCGGCGGCGTCGGGATCCCCCGCAAACAACCCGCGCGTGCCCGATGCGGACGAGATGGCGATGCTTTATGCGCAAGTGTGGGCGGGGTAAAATCCGTTGTTCATCAACGGCTAACCCGCGCCCTGCTTAAGCGCGCTCGCCCCGTCTCCTTCTCTCCTACGTCTCAAACGTGGAGGCGGGGTATCCTTCAGACCGCCATTGCGCGGTGGATCACAGCTCCAGCGGGCCGTGTTTCATCTTAGGCAGCACGTGGCGCGCGAAGAGATCGGCTTCGGCGGCGTGCGGGTAGCCCGAGAGGATGAAGGCTTCGATGCCGAGATCCTGATAGCGGTTCAGCTTCGCGAGCACCTGGTCGGGGTCGCCGACGATCGCGGCGCCGCAG
>JAURVS010000403.1 GCA_030655355.1 Sphingopyxis sp. | reverse complement strand
GCTGCACCAAGGAAGGCGTGCTGCGGTCGGAGCGCGTCACCTGGACGGGATATGTTCGCGATACCGGGCTGTGGTCGCTGCTCGCGGACGAGTGGGCCGCGCGCTCCTGATCTATTCGTCATTGCGAGCGCAGCGAAGCAATCTCCAGCGATCGGCCGTGCGCGAGGCCCACCGCTGGAGGCGGCCGCGTCGCGCTTTCGATCACGCTCGGGATATCCCCTTGCTGTACGTAAATGCCGAGGAACGGCTAGTTGTATGCGACGCATGATGTTGATCAGGTCCGTGACTCGTCGAAATGACGAGCGAAAAGGGACCTCGCCGCAAGGCAGCGCGCGAAGCCGAAAAGACCGCGCAAAATTGACAGCCGCCGCCCCACGCCATAGCGGCGCGGGATGAATGGCTGGATCATCCTCGACAAACCGATAGGGCTTGGCTCGACGCAGGCGGTGGGCGCGGTCAAGCGCGTGTGCCGCGAGGCCGGGCTGGGCAAGGTCAAGGTCGGTCACGGCGGAACGCTCGATCCGCTTGCATCGGGGGTGCTTCCGATCGCGCTCGGCGAGGCGACGAAGCTGTGCGGCCGGATGCTCGATGCGAGCAAAATCTATGAATTCACTATCGCCTTCGGAACCGAGACCGCCGGGCTCGACGCCGAGGGCGAGGTGGTCGCGACGAGCGACGTGCGGCCGACCGCCGACGCGGTCGCCGCGGTGCTGCCGCGCTTCACCGGCCCGATCGAGCAGATCCCGCCCGCTTTTTCGGCAATCCGGATCGACGGCCAGCGCGCCTACGACCTCGCGCGCAAGGGCGAAACGGTTGAGATGAAGGCGCGGAGCGTGACGGTCTATTCGCTTGACCTGCAAGCGACGCCGACCGGGCCACTGACGCGTGCGACGCTCTCCGCGCATGTCTCGAAGGGAACCTATATCCGCAGCCTTGCGCGCGACATTGCCAATGCCGTCGGCACCGTCGGCCATGTCACGATGCTCCGCCGCACCAAGGCTGGCCCGTTCGATCTGACGCAGGCGATTTCACTAGACAAATTGAACGCTTTCGGCCAAGGCGCCGCCCAATCAGAAGTATTTCTGCCGCTGGAGGCAGGGCTGGTCGACATCCCGGCTCTGAACCTTTCCCCGGAAGCGGTAGGGGCGATCCGTCAGGGTCGTGTCTGGACCGGGGGGTGCACGGATGACGGGCTCTATTGGGGAAGGGACAGCGAAATGCGTCCTGTGGCCCTGATCGAGGCTTTGGCGGGAACGCTGAAAGTCGTCCGAGGCTTCAATCTGTAAACAAGGATGTTCGAGGAAAATATCTATGTCGATTACCGCAGAGCGCAAAACCGAAGTGATCAACGACAACGCCCGCGCAAAGGGCGATACCGGTTCGCCGGAAGTGCAGGTCGCAATTCTGACCGACCGCATCAACACGCTGACCGATCACTTCAAGGCGCACCACAAGGACAACCACAGCCGCCGCGGCCTTTTGATGATGGTCAACAAGCGCCGCAGCCTCCTCGACTATCTGAAAAAGAAGGACGAGGGCCGTTATCAGGCGCTGATCGCGAAGCTTGGTCTTCGTAAGTAAGAATTTCTGGCGGCCCCGGATTTCCGGGGCCGCTGTCATATTGGTCCCGCGCTTTTTTGCCGGACCACAGGGCCGCTCCCGCATCCGGCGGGACCGCCATTGGGGCAGACAGACGCCCCGCACCGCCCCGGGTCGGATTACCCGGAACTAGAGGCCCCGCCCGGCATCGGGCCCGGCGGGCGAAGGAAACTCCATG
>JAURVS010000402.1 GCA_030655355.1 Sphingopyxis sp. | reverse complement strand
AGCTAAAAGCTCAGCCAGCGTCCCCCGCCGGTTTGCGATAGGGGACGAATTCGCCAAAAACACATGTCGGTCCGCGGATGCCGCTCGACCGGTCGACCAGGTGGAAAAAGTCGCCCGAGCAAGTCGACGAGCCGAACTGGCGCACGACCATGATGTCGCTGTCGCGGGCAAGGCCGGGGCAGCTGCTCTTGAGATCGTTGCGGTAAACAAGATTGCCGCCCGACCGATAGAGCAGGATATTGTCCGACACGCGGATCGTATCATTGCTGCGATAATTGGGCAGGCAACGGAGCGGTTCGCCGGGAATTTTGCCAGAGAGTTGCTTGTCGAGCCGTTCGGCCTGTTTCGGCGTCAGCGCTGCGGCGCCGGGTTCGCCAGCCCCCGCAGGCGCGCAGCTTGCGATCAACGGCGCGGCAGCTGTCATAAGTGCCGTTGCACATATCAGCTTCAGCTTCGCCATGAGGAACTCCTTTGAATTGGGCAGCATAGCCGCCGGAAAATGAATGGTCGCTGAAGCCGCGCCATCACGCCGCGTCCTTCAATGCACGGATACGTCCCAGTTCAGCCGCGCTGGGTGCGCGCAAGAACGGGTTCGTGGCGCGCTCTTCGCCGATGCTGGTCGGCACGGTGGCTTCGCCGGCGGACCGCGCCGCCTCGACCGCCGCGAGCCGCGCGGCGAGCGCGTCATTGTCAGGGTCGACCGTGATCGCGAAGCGCGCGTTCGACAGCGTATATTCGTGCGCGCAATAGACGCGCGTGGCATCGTCGAGCGTGCCGAGCTTTTGCATATTCGCGAACATCTGCTCGGCGGTGCCCTCGAACAAGCGGCCGCAGCCCATGGCAAACATCGTGTCGCCAACGAAGATCGCGGCGTCCTCGGCGAAATGATAGGCAATATGGCCGGCAGTATGCGCAGGGACGTCCCAGACGTCGGCAACATGGTTGCCGAGGCGGACTTGATCGCCGCCTGTTACCTGCACATCAAGCGTCGGGATTCGCGCATATTCGGCCGCCGGTCCGGTGATCGTACAGCCCGTGGCTTCCTTGATCGCCGCATTGCCGCCGGTGTGATCGGGATGCCAATGCGTGTTCCAGATGTCAGTGATCGTCCAGCCGCGCTCGGCGGCCGCGGCGAGCACGGGGTCGGCGACCGCGGGATCGACGACCATCGTCGCTTTGCTGTCGGGGTCATGGACCAGCCAGACATAATTGTCGCTGAGGACGGGAATACGGACGATGTCCAGCGCAGCCATGATATCTCCTTTCCAGCGTCTCGCCCCTTCAAGACGGAGCGACAGCCGGTGGGCCTTGGTTTGCCTGTTCAGGTCGCAATGGCGTCATAGCCTTTGTCATTGAACGCGATCAGGCAGAATCCGTTGCCGAACGGATCGGCGAACATCGCCTGCTTGCCATACGGCAGGTCCAATGTCTCGCCTTCCTGTATCGCGCCCGCCGCCAGTGCCTGCGCAACCGCGCGATCGATATCGGCGACCGAGAAATCGGGATGCACCGGTGTCCAGTGCCGGTGGTAACGGCGAAAATCGCCGCCGTCGGGGCCGATCGCCGAACCCGCCGGCTTGGCGATCAGATAGATAGGCACCTCGCATCCGGTCAGTTCGACAATATCATCGTCGAACCGCCGGGCTGCGGACAGCCCCAGCGCTTGCGTGTAGAAATGCTCGGCGGCGGCAAGGTCGGGCACGTCGATATTGATCAACAGGCCCGGCATCGCATCCTCCTTACCAGACGCCCGTGTTCGGCATCGAGGCCCAGGGTTCCTGCGGCGGCAGATGACCATCCTGCAGCAGCTCGACCGAAATGCCGTCGGGCGAGCGCACGAACGCCATATGGCCGTCGCGCGGCGGGCGGTTGATCGTCACCCCGGCGTCCATCAGCCGCTGGCAGGTCGCATAAATATCCTCGACGCGATACGCGAGGTGGCCGAAATTGCGTCCGCCCGAATAGTCCTCGGCTGCGCTGCCATCGGCGGGAGGCCAATTATAGGTCAGCTCGACTTCGGCGACGCCGTCCTGTCCGGGCGCGGCGAGAAAGATCAGCGTGAACCGGCCTTGTTCGCTATCGAAGCGGCGCGTTTCTTCCAGCCCGATCAACTTGAAGAAATCGACGGTGGCATCGGGATCCGATACGCGGATCATCGTGTGAAGATATTTGGTCATGCCCCTATATTAGGCGCGAAGGCTCCGCTCTTCAAACGCTTCGAACAAGGATACGAATTCATCGGGCACCGGCGACGTCGCGCCTTGTGCTTCTTCGACATGGACGCTGACTTCCAATCCCGTTGCGCGCAGGTCATCCTTGCCCGCGCCATGCAGTTCGAACAAGAAGGTCATCGAGCTTCGCCCGACGCGCGAGCAGCGCACGCAAATGTCGACTAACTCGTCGAGCAGGATCGGAACCTTATAGTCGACTTCGGCGCGCGCGACGTGGAACTCGGGGCTGCTGTTCGCGGGCCAGCGGTCGTAGACACCCGCCGCGCGCCAATATTCGGTGATGCCAATGTCGAAATATTCGAGATAGCGGCTATTGAACACCACGGCTTGCGCATCGATCTCGGCGTAACGGACGCGTTTGCTGACGTGGAATTTAAAGTCGCTGCGAGCCATGATGATCCTCTAATTTGATGTCGCGAGCCGCGCGACGGTGTCGATGAGCAGCGCGATGTCGGTATCGCGCGACAGGCGGTGGTCGCCGCCCTTGACGAGAGTAACCTGCACATCGTCGCTGGCGAGCGCGGCGGACAGGCGCAGGCTGATATCCGACGGCACATCACCGTCCTCTTCGCCGTGCAGCAGGCGCACGGGGCAGGTGAGGGGGATCGCGGCGTCGAGCAACCGGTTCGCTTCGCCCGACTGAAAGAAGCCGCGCGTCGTCATATAGGGCTGGTCGCTATAGGGCGTCTCTTCGATCAGCGCACCCTCGGCAAGGATGATCGCCTTTTCGGCGTCGCTGAAGCCCCAGTCAGTGAAATCGGGCGCCGCAGCGATCCCGACCAGACCCGCGACCCGGCCCGGCCCGTCGCGCTGAAGAAGTGCCAGCGCGGTAAGCAGCATCAGCCATCCGCCCATCGACGATCCGACGATCACCACCGGCCCTTCGGCTGCCGCATCGATCAGGTCGAGAACATCGCCGCGCCAGTCGAGCAGAGTCTGATCGGCGAACAACCCGTCCGACAGCCCGCATCCGGCATAGTCGAGCAACAGGCACGCATGTCCTTCGGCGGCCGCCCAATCGAACAGCGCCGTCGCCTTGCCGCCCGCCATGTCGGACATATAGCCGGGGAGAAAGACGATCGTCGGGCCGGTGCCCGGCGTATGGCGATAGGCAAGCCGCGGACGGCCCGATCGGTCGAGATAGTCGGGGGTGGCAAGTTCCGTCATCTACTCGCGCCCCCAATTCCGTTCGTGTCGAGCGAAGTCGAGACACCCATCGGGATAGCACGAGGCCGAGGGGCATCTCGACTTCGCTCGATGCGAACGGGATTTGGACGTATCAGTAGGGCGCACGCGGATCAGATGACCCAGTCGATCGTGCTCATCTGCATCACGGCCTGCCCCTTGGCGCGCCGCTTCTCGACCATGATGTGGTTCAGCCGCTGGATCGTGTCGCTGCCCGTGGTGATGCACCAGCCGGGAACGACGGCGTGAACGAGTGCGCAAAGGCCGCCATAGATCATCGTGACGCCAAATTTCGACGCGACGCCAAAATGCTCGATGTAATTCTCATCGACGCTCTTGGGGTGGTCGACGAACAGGCGCTTGAACATGGGGAAGGCTCCTTTCCGGCTGGCCGTCGCCCTAGCCGTGGACGCTGAGTCCCGCAAGGGCGGCGCGGCGTTTAGCCGATTAACCGGCTCGGCCAGCCGATGCGGACCAGCGTTTCGTCGGGGTCCGACAGCGCGAATTCATACATCCCCCACGGCTTGTGCGTCGGTGCCTTCTCGCGCTCGAGGATCGCGTCGCGCATCCGTTCTGCAAGCGCGTCGACATTCTCGCTGTAAAGATAGAGGCCAAACGGATTCTGCCCGGGGACCAACCAGCCTTCGGGCGACTCGTTCGTCAGATGCAATTGCCATCCCTTGCCGTCCTCGAGCAGGCGATAGCTGCCATGATCGCCGACGACCGAGAGCCCAAGCTTTTCATAGAAAGCCGTGCTGGCGTCGAGGTCAGTGCATGGCAGGATTGCCGCGATGCTGTGGGGCGGGGCGTCGGTCATGCGCTCAGCTTATGTCCGCCCCCGCGATGACGCCAGCGCCAGTTGAGCAGGTGTGCTGCGGTGAGCGTCAGCGCGCCGATCGAGGTCAGCAAGCGATCCGCCGCCTCGGCATCGGCGAGGGCGAACCAGCCCTCGTGCGCCACGA
>JAURVS010000396.1 GCA_030655355.1 Sphingopyxis sp. | reverse complement strand
TGTTCATCGTCTGGTTCGGGATCGGCGAAGCGCCCAAGCTGCTGCTCATCGCGCTCGCGACGATGTTCCCCATGTATCTCAACACTTACGCCGGGGTGCGCAATGTGGACCGCAAGGTGATCGAGGCGATGCGCAGCTTTGGCCTCCGCGGTCGCCGCCTGATCCTCGAGGTCGTGCTGCCGCTCGCGCTGCCGCAGATTTTCACCGGACTGCGCTTTGCGCTCGGCGTGTCGGTGCTGGTGCTGATCGCCGCCGAACAGATCAACGCGTCGGCGGGGCTCGGCTATCTGCTCAACAGCGCGCAAATGTATCAGCAGGTCGACGTCATCCTGATCTGTATCGCCATCTATGCCGTGCTCGGCCTCAGCGCCGACCTGATCGTCCGCTCGCTCGAACGGCTACTCATGCCGTGGCGCGCGGGCATCGCCATCCGATAGGAGACTTATCGATGACCGCCGTCCTTTCGATCGACTTCGCCGCCGCCGAGCGCGTCGCCGCGCCCGACTTCTCGCACCGCCCGGTCGCGGTCGAAGTCAGCGAGGTGAGCCGCAGCTTCACGAGCAACACCGTGCTCGACAGCCTGAACCTGACGATCCACAGCGGCGAGTTCGTCGCGCTGCTCGGCGCATCGGGCAGCGGCAAGACGACCTTGCTGCGTATCCTCGCCGGTCTCGACGCGCCCGACGGCGGCGAAGCCTGGGTGCCCGAGGCACGCACCGTGGTGTTTCAGGAGCCGCGGCTCGTCCAATCGAAATCGGTGTGGAAAAATGTCGTGATCGGCCTGTCGGGCAAACACGCGTCGCGTGAGCGCGCCGAGGCAGCGCTCGCCGAGGTCGGGCTCGACCATCGCACCGATGCCTGGCCCGCAACGCTGTCGGGCGGCGAAGCCCAGCGCGCGGCGCTCGCACGCGCGCTGGTGCGCGAACCGCGCCTGCTTCTGCTCGACGAGCCTTTCGCGGCGCTCGACGCGCTGACGCGGCTCAAGATGCAGCGCCTGATCGGCGAACTCTGTAAAGCGCACGGCCCCGCAACTTTGCTCGTCACGCATGATGTCGAGGAAGCGATATTGCTCGCCGACCGCATCCTTGTGCTCAAAGAAGGGCGGATCGGCTTCGATACGCGCGTCCGCCTGTCGCACCCGAGGCGCGCGGGCGGCGAGGAATTCGACGCGCTGCGCGATATACTGCTCGCCGAATTGGGCGTGCCTCAGGCGCACTGACGCCCGTCAAACGACAAGGGCAAAGGCTTTGACCGGGCCCGCATGCTTTGTCATGCTCGGGTCAGGGGGATTTATTTCATGGCAATTTCGCGCACGCGTGCCTGGGTTACGCGCTTGCCCGCGGCGGGCTGGATGATGATTGCGCTGATCGTCGGCTTTGCGATCGGCACGTTCCTTACTGCGACTTCGCCCGTCGTCGATGCGGCGCGGCTGATCGGCGGCATCTGGCTCGATGCGCTGCGGATGACGATCGTGCCGCTGATCTTCGCGCTCGTCGCGACCGGCGTCGCCAGCCTGAACATCGGCGACCATGCCGAGGCGGCGCGGCTCGGGCGGCGGCTTCCGCTCGTGCTAACTGGCCTGCTGATCGTCTCGGCGATCATCGGCGCGGTCCTGTCTCCACTGTTGCTCGGTTCGGTCTCGATCGCACCCGCTGACATCGCCGCGCTGCGCACTGCCTTTCCGGCGGCGCCGGCACCGGAAGTTCCGGGAACGGCCGAGGCGATACGCGCGATGATCCCGACAAATGTCGTCGCGTCCGCCGCCGAAGGCGCGATCCTGCCGCTGGTCATTTTTGATCT
>JAURVS010000392.1 GCA_030655355.1 Sphingopyxis sp. | reverse complement strand
CGCTGATCGACTGGCAGCAGCATCAGCGCGCGCTGCACATCGGCAAGGTGGAGACTGTCGTCCTGATCGTCGGGCGCGACGAGAAGCCGCTCGGCGGCGAGTTCGTCATATTCGGCGGTGAATTTCTTGCGCCGCATCTGCGACAGGAAGCAATTGCGCAGGATGACGAACGCCCAGCTTTTCATGCTGGCAGGTCCCGGCACATATTGCGCGCGCGCCTTCCACGCCTTCAACATCGTCTCCTGAACCAGATCGTCGGCCAGGTCGGCGTTGCCGGTCAAGCTTCGTCCGAAAGCACGCAGATGCGGCAACATAGCCGCCAATTCTTGCTTGAAGCTGGCATCGTCGAGCGGTTGGGGCGTTTCGTCGCTAGTCACACGGTCCTGATCGGTTGGGCGCGGTGAAGCGCCGCTGAATGGAAGCAAGGCTTAGCGGGTTGAATCCATTATGGGAACCGAAAGCGAACACGGGGGCCCAAACCAGCGCCTCGCCGGGCATGTTGTGCTTTTCCCGCAACACGGTTCGTCGAAAAAACCAGATGCCGGGGAACCTGCGGCCTTTGTCGTCGTTGCTCCACCATGGCTACGCAAGGCAACAACAGGATGAATGGCAAGGGCTCCCGGCCCCCGACCCTCGATGCAACGCATCGCGGTCAGGGCAACTTTCCCGGCACGAGCGGCGATCATTGGCATCGCACGCTGACCGGTCGGCAAGCGCCCGAACCGGTGAGCGCCAAGCTGCGGATGATTTACGGCAATGTCGTCGCCGAACAACTGCCCGATAATATGCTCGATCTTCTTTCCCAGCTCGATCAGAAAAGCCCGAAACAATAATGTCCGGACCAACCGCTGCAGCGCAGCCGCAGGCCGACGCCCTGTCGGACGGTGAATTCAAGACGCTGCTCGCGGGCGTCATTCCCCACCTGCGCGCTTATGGTCGCAGCCTGTCGGGAAACCCAGATCTGGCGGATGATCTGACGCAGGATACGATGGTCAAGGCGTGGGCGTCGCGTGAGCGGTTCGAGCGCGGCACCTCGATCAAGGCGTGGACCTTCGTGATCCTGCGCAACACCTTCCTGTCGCAGATGCGCCGCAATAAATTTGTCGGCGAATATGACGAGACGGCGGTTGAGCGCACGATGTCGACGCGCGCCAGCCAGGAAGACAGCGGCGAAATGGCCGATCTGCAACGCGGTTTGATGGAATTGCCGCAGGACCAGCGCGAGGCGCTGATTCTCGTCGGCGCTGGCGGCCTGTCCTATGAAGAAGCGGCAAGCATCTGCGACTGCGCGCTCGGCACGATGAAAAGCCGCGTTTCGCGTGCGCGCGCCGCGCTCGAAGAGATTATGAACAGCGGCCAGTTTTCGCAGAAGCGCGCCGACGCACCGCCCGCGGGCGAAGCTGTCGATGCGATCATGGACAGCGTCGAGACGATCACGGCGCGGCGCGAGGCGGCAAACCGCTAAAGCCTGCAAGCTCTCGACTTTGCCGAACCGTCGCGCCAGATTGTCGCATCCCTCCCCAGCAAAGCGAGCTACCCCCATGAAAAATCTGCCTCATATCGCTCTGATCGCCGCGCTCGCCGTCGCCGCCTGCTCGGCCGCGCCGACATCGACCGAAGCCGCCCCCGCCGGCGTCGCCCAACTCGACGCGTCGGGCGCGCAGCCCGCAACGCCGCTCGCCGACGCGCCTTTCACCGTCAAGGAGATCGCCAGCTTCAACGAACCCTGGGCGATGGCATTTCTCCCCGGCACGCGCGCGGCGCTGATCACAGAGCGGCGCGGCAAGCTCAAGCTTTGGCAGGAAAGCGGTCCGACGCTCGACGTCGCAGGCGCGCCGAAAGTCGCCTATGGCGGTCAGGGCGGCTTCGGCGACGTCATCGTCGCGCCCGACTTTGCGTCCAGCGGAACCATCTATCTGAGCTGGGCCGAGGCCGGCCCCAGCGGCACTTATGGCGCGGTCGTCGGCAAGGCGAAGCTCAAACAGGGGGCCGCACCTGCGCTCGAAGGGCTGCAGATCATCTGGAAGCAGGATCCGAAAGTGGCCGGCCAGGGCCATTATTCGCACCGCCTCGCCTTCTCGCCCGATGGCAAATATCTCTTCATCGGGTCAGGCGAACGCCAGCAGTTCGACCCTGCGCAGGACATGACCGGCAATCTCGGCAAAGTGCTGCGCCTGAATCCCGACGGCAGCATCCCCGCGGACAATCCCTTTGTCAGCGAAGGCGGCGTCACCGCACAAATCTGGTCGCTCGGCCACCGCAATATATTGGGGCTGGCCTTCGACGGCACCGGAAAGCTTTGGAACCAGGAAATGGGACCAAAGGGCGGCGACGAAGTCAATCTGGTCGAGGCTAAAGCCAATTACGGCTATCCGATCGTCTCGAACGGCGACCATTATGACGGCAAGGATATTCCCGATCATCCGACGCGGCCGGAATTTGCGGCGCCGAAGCTGTGGTGGAATCCGTCGGTCTCGCCCGCCGGGCTCGGTTGGTACGGCGGCGATCTGTATCCGGGCTGGAAGAACAGCCTGCTGATGGGCGCGCTGTCGGGACAAGGGCTGATCCGCATGGCAGTCGACGGCGACAAATTGCACAAATTGGATCGCTGGGATTTCGGCCAGCGAATTCGCGAGGTCGAGGTTCGCGACGACGGTTCGGTCTGGCTGCTTACCGACGGCGAAGGCGGCAAGCTGGTGAAGCTCGTTCCGAAAAAATGATCGCAATGGCCCCCGGCTTTCGCCGGGGACCATCTATCCCTATATCGCCCCCATGATCCGCAGCTTCCTCACCCGGCGCGCAGAATGGCCCGCGCGCATCCCCGATGCCGACGCGATGCCGCCGTTGAAATTGCTGTGGCTGGAGATCGGTTCGCTCGCGCGCGCAATGTCGGGCCGCATCCGTCCGATGCCGCCCGAACCCAATCCCGACAGCGAGCATCCGCCGGTGATGATCCTTCCCGGCTTTCTGTCGGGCGACTGGGCAACCAAGGCGTTGCGCGCCGACCTCCGCCGCTCGGGCTTTCGCTGCTATGCATGGGGCCTCGGCTTCAACCGCGGCGCGACTCCCGATATCATCGACCGGATCGATACGCGCGTGCAATGGATCATCGACCGCACCGGCCACGCCCCGGCGCTCGTCGGCTGGAGCCTCGGCGGCATTTATGCGCGCGAATACGCCAAGCATCACCCCGGCAAGGTCGCGCGCGTCGTCACGCTCGGCTCGCCTTTTTCGGGCAGCCGCCGCGCCAATCGCGCCTGGCGCCTCTATCATTTGATCGCGCGCCACCCGGTCGACAATCCGCCGATCGACTTCCACCCCGCGCCGCGCCCCGAAATGCCGACCTTCGCGCTCTGGTCAAAGCATGACGGCGTCGTCGCGATCGCCAGCGCGCGCGGCGAGCCGCACGAAAGCGACCGGCAGGTCGAAGTCGATTGCGGCCATATGGGCTTTGCCTACGCCCCCAATTCGGTCGCAGCGATCGCCAAGGCCCTCACCGAAGACGTCGACAGCCCCGCCGCCTAGCACACGTCGATGCGATAGGCGGGCGCAGCGCGCCACGACATCAGCATCCGGCCCGGCCGCCGCCCGGCCCGCCCCGTCGATACGAAACCGATCCGGCGGAGCAGCGCCCTCGACCTTTCATTGTCGGGATGGCATTCGGCAACGATCGAACAGCCCGGCCGCGACGACGCCAGCGCATCAACGACCGCGCGCACCGCCTCGGTCGCGATACCGCGCCCGCGTGCTCGCGCGGCGAACCAGTATCCGATCTCATATTCCTGCCCGATGCGGCGATGGACCCCGATCACGCCATTGAGGTCGAGGCCGCTTTCGTCGCGTACCGCGTGAAACACGTCACCGCCGCCCGATCCGGCGATCAGTGCCCGGGCATCGGCCTCGGTGAAGGGATCGTGCAGAAAATCGACCTGCGACGTCACCGTCTCGTCGGTGATCGCGGACAGCGCGCGCGCATCATCGGCAAAGAGCGGCGTGATGCGGCAATGGTCGGTCGACAGGGCAAGCAAAGTATCGGTCATGTCGCGTCTTCTTCAGAAAGCGCACGCCGTGACGGGGGGTGGTGGTGTGATGATGACCATTCGCCTTGTCCGAACACGGCGGCGATGGTCACAGGTGATGCCATGCCGCTCCTATGTAAAGGAGCGCCAATACGCCTTGAATCGGAGGGATTGGTCGGTGGTCATCGCGAGCGGACCTAACAGCGCCGCGCGCCGCGATCAAGTCCCCGCTATTGACGTTTGCATTTCACGCACTATTTAAAGTTACATGAAACGCGATAGCCGACTGTCGGGCGTCCTCCACGTCCTCCTCCACATGGCCGAACAGGCCGCTCCGATGACCTCGGATCAGCTCGCAAAGGCGATGCAGACGCATCCCGTCGTGATCCGCCGCATCCTCGGCGGGCTCCGCGATGCGGGCTTCGTCCATTCGGAAAAGGGCCATGGCGGCGGCTGGACCATCGCAAAGGACCTTGCGGGGATCACGATGCGCGGCGTCTATGACGCGATCGGCCGCCCCAGCCTGATGGCGATGGCCAACCGAACCGAGGCGCCCGGCTGCCTCGTCGAACAGGCGGTGAATGCCGCGCTCGACGCCAGCTTCCGCGACGCGGAGGCGCTGCTCCTGACGCGTTTCGGCGAAGTCACACTGGCTCAGCTCGCCGCCGATTTCCACGCGCGCATGGCCGCGCGATCCCCCCACACACAGGAGCATAATCATGGCTGAAGGCGCGCAACATTTCCTCGACAGCTTCAAGGATCCCGCCGCGGTCGAACATTATACCGACGGGCCGCGGCGCTTCGTCCCCGGGCTCGACGGACTGCACCGCATGACCGGGCTGCTGCTCGCCGAGCGCGTCCCCGACGATGCGCATATCCTCGTGCTCGGCGCGGGGGGCGGCAGCGAGATGAAGGCGATGGCCGAAGCGTATCCGGGCTGGCGCTTCACCGGCGTCGATCCCGCGGGCGCGATGCTCGACCTCGCCGCGCGCGTGCTCGGCGCCGACGCGCACCGTGCCGAATTGATCGAAGGATATATCGATGACGCCCCGGCGGGCCCGTTCGACGGCGCGACCTGCCTCCTCACTCTCCATTTCCTCGCCATCGAAGAGCGCATCAGCACCATCGCCGCAATCCGCGCGCGCCTGAAACCCGGCGCGCCCTTCGTCGCGGCGCATGGCAGCTTCCCGCAAGAGCCCGGCACGCGCGACCGCTGGCTCGACCGCTACGCCGCCTTCGCCATCGCGTCGGGAGGCGACCCCGAACAGGTCGCTAAAGGCCGCGAAGCCGTCGCCACCCATGTCGCGATGCTCAGCCCCGAAGCCGACGAAAACGCCCTGCGCGCTGGCGGCTTCACCGACGTCGAACAATTCTACGCTGCCTTCACCTGGCGCGGCTGGGTCGGATATGCGTGAGGAGGGATTGAAACGTATAGCCTCGTCATCCCGGGTCAGTCAGGACATAGCCCCATTCGACGAGCAATATTAGTTCCCCGGCGAAAGCCGGGGCCCACGCGGCGCAGCGCTGTGCCATCTGGGCCCCGGCTTTCGCCGGGGAACGCCGACTTGCTCAATCGGAATGATTGCCGATCAAATCCGCATGGCGATGAGCATAATCACAGACCGCCTCAATATTGTTGCGATGTAAGTCGATCCTGCGCGACGCTTGCGTTGCTCATATATACAATATATTGCGCAATATATTGTACGAATCACTCTGACGGCAGGAAATTAAATGAACAATAAGCGCTGGACGGTCCTCATGGCGGCCGCGACCGCATGGCTGGCAACCGTCGCCGCCGCGGACGAAGCCCCACTTTCCGCCGCCGACAAGCGCGCCGTCGTCGAGCGGCTCGGCCAGACGCTCGAGGCCAATTATGTCTATCCCGACAAGGCGAAGACGATCGCCGCGACGCTCCTTCGCAATCTCGACGCAGGAAATTATGACGCTGCGTCAGACCGCCGTGCGCTCGCGGGCAAGCTCTCCGACGATCTGATCGCCGCCAGCAACGACCTGCATTTCGCGGTCGGCGTCGATCCCGAGTGGGTCGCCGACTATGCCGCGCGGCAGGACCCTGTGCGCGCCGCCGCGCTGCGCGAGACCGAACGCGCCGACGAAGCGCGGCAGAATTTCGGGTTCGCCGGCCTGCGCTACCTCGAAGGCAATATCGCCTATGTCGATCTCACCCATTTTGCCGACCCCGAGCTCGCCTACGACGCCGCCGCGGCGGCGATGCGCTTTATCGAGAATGGCGACGCGGTGATCTATGACATGCGCTACAATAATGGCGGACATCTGGAGATGGCGCAGCTGCTCGCAAGCCAGCTCTTCCGCGGCGACAAGGATCAGGAGCTTTTCGACTATTATTATAATCTCGACGGCCGCCGCGTCGACCGCGGCCAATGGGTGCTCCCCGCGCTTCCCGCCAAACGACTAACCGGCAAACCCGTCTATGTTCTGACCGGCTCGACCAGCTTTTCCGCCGCCGAATGGTTCGCCTACACGCTCAAGAAGCTGGGCCGCGCCACGTTGGTGGGCGAACGCACTGCGGGCGGCGCGCATCCGGTCGATCGCAAGCCCGTTGGCCGCAATTTCTTCCTGCAAGTCCCGATCGGCCAGATCCGCGACCCCGTCGACCGCGGCGATTTCGAGGGGCAAGGCGTCACGCCCGACCATATGGTCCCCTCCGCGGATGCGCTGACCGTCGCGCACCGCCTCGCGCTCGCCGAAGTGGTCAAGGCCGACCCCGCAAAACGCGCCGACGCCGATTGGGTCACCCCGACCCTCGCCGCGCGTCCGCAGCTTCCACCCGCAGCGCTCAAGTCGATCACCGGCCGCTACGAAGGACGCCGCATCGACCTTGTCGGCGGCAAATTGCTCTACACCTGGCGCGAGCGCTTCCGCCTGGCGCTCGAACCGCTCGGCAGCGATTTGTTCGAAATCGAGGGGGTGCGCGACTTCCGCTTCCGCATCGTGCGCAAAGGCGCCAAGGTCAGCGCGCTCGAACGCATCAACCGCGATGGAACGACCGATACCTATGCCCGTCTCGACTGATCTCGACGATATCACCTTCCTCGGCCGTCTCAGCGAGGCCCTGAGCACGCGGATCGAGGAACAGACCCGCCCCTTGTTCGACGCAGCGGGGATTACCGTCCCCGTGCGCTCCTGCTCGCTGCTCACCGCGCTCGGCGCGGCCCACGAAGCCTCCGCCGCCGAACTCGCGCGCACGCTCGGCCAGTCGCACCAACTCGTCGTACAGAAATGCCCTGCGCTGCTCCGCCTTGGCCTTATCACCCAATACGCCGACCCCGCTGACGCGCGGCGCAAGATTTTCCGGCTCACCGACGCAGGCCGCGACCAATTAGGCCGCATCGACGCCTATAGCGCGCAAATAGAAGGCATCTATCGCACGCTCTTCGAAGAGGTCGGCGATGTGCATGGCGTGATTTTGAAAGCGCTCAATGCGCTCGCCGAAAAGCCACTGAGCGAGCGCGCCAAAGCCTAGTCAGCCAACGCTTGGTCAGAGCGTCCGATACATCACCAGTGCATCGACGAAGCCCTCGGCGGGATGATCAAACGCGCCCGGCAACCGCCCGACGATGTCGAACCCCAGCGACTGCCACAGGCCCACCGCGCGCACATTGCTGCTGACGACGAAATTGAACTGCATCGCCCGGAAACCGCGCGACTGCGCATGGTCGATCGAATGCAGCGCCATCGTCCGCGCCACCCCGCGCCCCGTCGCCGCTGCGGCCGTCATATAGCCTGCATTGCAAACGTGGCGGCCCCCGCCCGCCTGATTGGCGCGCAGATAATAGGTGCCTAAAACGCCGCCGTCGTCCTCGGCAACGAACACCTCCTTGTCCGCGCCGAACCAATAACCGAGCGCGTCGCACTCGCTCATGTCACGGTCGAGCGTATAGGTCTCGCCCGCGCGGATCACTGGCGCGATAATCGCCCAGATCGCGGCGGCATCATCAGGGGTGGCAGGACGGATCAGCATCGCGAACGCCTATGCGCGCACGCCGCCGCTGGCAACTACGCCAGACAGGCTTCGGCAATCGCCGCGACATGACGCAGGTCGGTGCCGCAGCACCCACCGACAACCCGGATCTGCGGAAAGCGCTCGATCAACGCGCGGTGCCGCGCCGCCAGATCGGCCGGATCGCCGATATCGAGTTCGGTCATCATGTCGAGTTCGGCGTGGCTAAGCCGCGACGCATTCGCCCGCACCCCGCCGATCCGCGCCGTCCACGCAGCCTCCGCATCGAGCACGGTGTCGAAATGCGCCGGATGCGCGCAATTGATCATATAATAAGCCGGATAGTCGCCCGTCGCGGCGTCGACCGCCGATATGGCATCGCCCAGCGTATCGCCGGTCGGCAAGCGGCCGTCGGTCTCGACCGTGAAGCTGATCGCGACCGGAAGCCCGAGCGCCTGCCCAGCTTTGGCAACGCCGACCGCTTCGGGAATATTGGTCATCGTGATCGCCGCGAGCATGTCGACGCCCGCCGCCGCCAGCACGCCCGCCTGATGCGCATGATAGGCCTCGGCCTCCGCCGCGGCCATGACCCTCCCCGGATCATAGCCGTCGCCGCGCGGCCCGATACAGCCGCTGATCACCACAGGCACATCGGCATAATCGGCACGCAGTCCGCGCAGCAACCCGATCGCCGCGTCATTCAACGCGTCGAGTTCGGCGAATGACAAGCCGAGCGGTTCTGCCCAGTCCGGACTAGCCCGCCAAGTCGCGCTTTCCAGAATCAGCCCGGTCCGCATCCGCCGCGCGAGATCGAGGAAATCGCGATAATAGGCGGCGAGCACATCGAGGCTCGCGTCTGACGTGAACAAAGTCACCGACGAGAAATAGGGCAAGTCGATGCCCTTGTTGAACAAAATATCGGTTTCAAGCCCGGCGTCGGTCAGGAAAAACCGGTCCAGTTGCGGCAATGAAGAGATCGCCATACTCAGCCCTCCCTCAAATATCCTTGCCGAATATTACAGGCGAAGGCCCCGATTGTCGATTCAGTCGGCCTATCCTCTACCGTCCAGAAAAGGCGCCACAATCTCGTCGGTCACGCGCAAAGGCCGTCCGCTCGCCTTGTCGAGCAGCGCCCACACCGTGCGCGCCCGGACATGCACTTTCCCGTCATCGCCGGTAAATTCCATGAAGCGGTCGAACTTCGCTCCCTGCGGCTTGTCGGCGACCCACGTCCGCGCCGTGACACGCTCGCCCGGCCCCAGCGCGCGCAGATAATCGATCTCGTGGCGCACCACGACCCAGATATAGGCGTCCTTGTGGGTCTGCGGCGCGGCGGCGTCCCAATGCCCCGTCGCGACCTGCTGGATCCACTGGACCCAGACCGCATTGTTGACATGGCCAAGCTCGTCGATGCTTTCGGGCGTCGCGGTGAGGGAAAGGCTGAACTCTTTCATGCGCTTCTCTTAGCCGCATCAAAGCGGCGACAAAACACTTCGTCATTGCGAGTCGTCATGGCGAGCAAAACACCGCGTCATTGCGAGCGAAGCGAAGCAATCTCCAGCCATCGATCGCACGCGATGCTGCTCGCTTTGGATTGCAGCGTCGCTTCGCTCCTCGCATTGACGACCTCGGATGACCTAAGCGAGTTCCACCGTCGTCACCATATAACCCGCATCGCGAAGCGAGCTGACAAGGCTGTCGAGATGCTCGCGGTCGCGCGCTTCGCACTCGATATCGGTGATCAATCCCTTGGCGGGCAGCGTCGTAAAGATGCGCTGGTGATAGATTTCGATGATATTGACCTGCTTCTCGTCGAACAGCTTCATCACCTTGAACAAGGCGCCCGGACGATCCTGCAGCCGGATACGCAGCCGAGCGATGCGGCCCGAGCGGGCGAGATCGCGCAGCAGCACATTCGCGAGCAGCCGCGTATCGATATTGCCGCCCGTCAGCACAAGCCCGACCTTGCGCCCGGCAAATTCCTCGGGATGCGCGAGCATTGCCGCGAGCCCCGCGGCGCCCGCGCCCTCAACCACCGTCTTTTCGATCTGCAGGAGCAGGCTCACCGCGCGCTCCAGATGGCGCTCGGCGACGAGCACGATATCGTCATTGAGTTCGGCGACGATCTTGCGCGTGTACGAACCTGGCTCTTTCACCGCAATGCCCTCGGCGAGCGTGTCGCCCTCGCACGCCATGTCGACGCCGTTAAGCTCGGCATACATCGACGGATAGAGTTCGGCCTGCACCCCGATCAGGCGCATGTCATTCTTGATCCCGCGCGCCGCGGTTCCCATGCCTGCGAGCAGCCCGCCGCCGCCGATCGGGACGATCAGCGTGTCGAGTTCCGGAACATCCTCGAGCATTTCGAGCGCCACTGTCCCCTGTCCCGCCGCGACATGCGGATGGTCGAACGGGTGGACGAAGGTCAGTTCGCGCTCGACTTCGAGTTCGCGTGCATGCGCATAGGCATCGTCGAACTTCTCTCCGAACAGCACGATCGTCGCGCCATGGCTCGCGGTTTGCGATATCTTCACCTGCGGCGTCGTGCTCGGCATCACGATCGTGACGGGAACGCCCAGACGCTTGCCATGATAGGCGAGCCCCTGCGCATGATTGCCCGCCGACGCCGCGATCACGCCGCGCGCACGCGCTTCGGGGTCCATCAGCAGCAGCGCGTTCAATGCGCCGCGTTCCTTGTACGCCGCGGTGAACTGGAGATTCTCGAACTTCAGCCACACCTCGGCGCCGACCATTTCGGACAAAGTCTGCGAATGCAGCGTCGGCGTCCGCACGACCGCGCCGTTAATTCGCTCCGCTGCCGCGCGCACATCGTCCAATGTGATCGCCGGAAGGTCGGCGGCGGGCGTCAGGGTGAGTTGCTCTGTCATAACGACAGGCGCACTAGCCTATCTGGCGCCTCACGCAAACTATGCTTATGGACTTGACCATGAGCGAACAAAAATTGCGTATCAGCTTCATCGGCACCGGCGTCATGGGCGGACCGATGGCAGGGCATCTCGTCAAGGCGGGCCATGCGCTCACCGTTTATAACCGCACGCGCGCCAAGGCCGACGCATGGGTTACGCAACACGGCGGCACCGCGGCTTCGACTCCGGCCGAGGCAGCGCGCGACGCCGATGTCGTCCTGACCTGCGTCGGCAACGACGATGATCTGGCGCAAGTCACCCTCGGCCGCGACGGCGCATTCAAGGCGATGCGAAGGGGCGCGCTGTTCGTCGATCATACCACCGTCTCGGCGCGCATCGCCCGCCAGCTATCGGTCGAAGCCGACGGGCTCGGCCTGCTCTGCGTCGACGCCCCCGTTTCGGGCGGCGAGGCCGGGGCGCAAAATGGCACGCTCTCGATCATGTGCGGCGGAACGAAGCAGGCCTTCGACACCGCCGCTCCGGTGATGGACGCCTATGCCGCGCGCATGGTCCATATCGGCCGCCCCGGCGCCGGACAGACGACCAAGATGGTCAACCAGATCGCTATCGCCGGCGTGCTCGAGGGACTTTCGGAGGCGCTGCGTTTCGCGCAGGCGTCCAAGCTCGACACCGACAAGGTGTTCGAGGCGGTCTCGGGCGGCGCGGCAGCAAGCTGGCAGATGCTCAACCGCTGGGGCACGATGGCGAAGGATGAATTCGACTTCGGCTTTGCGGTCGACTGGATGCGCAAGGATCTGGGCCTCGCGCTTGACGAAGCGCGCGTCAACGGCGCAACCTTGCCGGTCGCCAGCCTCGTCGACCAATTTTACGCCGATGTGCAAAAGGCCGGCGGCGGGCGAAAGGACACAAGCTCGCTCGTGACGAGGTTGCCGAAATGAAGCGCCTCTTTCTGACCGCGATGGCCATCACCCTCGCCGCGCCCGCGCACGCCGATACGCTCGTCGACAATGTCAACGGCATCACGCTCGACAAAGACGGCAAGCTCGTCCGTTTCACCGGCCTCGTGATCGACACGCAAGGCAAGGTGAAACAGCTGCTCGACCGCAAGGACAAGCGCCCCGAACGCCCCGATTTCAAGGAAGACGGAAAGGGCCGCACGCTCATTCCCGGCCTGATCGACGCGCATGGCCATGTCATGGGGCTGGGCTTTCAGCTCATGCTGCTCGACCTGTCGAACACCAGCAGCCTTGCCGAAGCGCAGGCGGCGATCCGCAAATATGCCGCAGACAACCCCGAAATGCCGTGGATCATCGGGTCGGGCTGGAATCAGGAAAAATGGGGCCTCGGCCGCTTCCCGACGGCTGCCGATCTCGACGCCGCGGTCCCGAACCGTCCTGTCTGGCTCGAACGCGTCGACGGTCATGCGGGTTGGGCGAACACGGCGGCGATGACCGCCGCAAAAATCACCCCGGCCAGCAAGTCGCCCGAGGGCGGCCGGATCGAGATCGAGGGCGGCAAGCCAAGCGGCGTCTTCGTCGATGCGGCAATGAGCCTCATCAACAACGCCAAGCCGAAACCGCTCGCGCGCGATCTCGACCGCGCGCTTTACCTCGCGCAAAAGAAATTGCTCGAACAGGGGATCACTGCGATCGCCGACATGGGCACCAGCATCGCCGACTGGCAGGCGTTTCGCCGCGCCGGCGACAAGAAACAGCTTTCGGTGCGCATCCTCAGCTACGGCGCCGACATCGACAATATGGCGATCATCGCCGGGTCCGAACCGACGCCCTGGCTCTATGACGATCGCCTCCGCATGGTCGGGGTAAAGCTTTATCTCGACGGTGCTTTGGGCTCGCGCGGCGCCTGGCTGAAGGCGCCTTACAGCGACGCGCCGGGACAGAAGGGCCTCCCGCTCCTCACCCCCGCGCAGCTTCGCAACAAGATGGTGCGCGCGTCGATGGACAAGTTCCAGGTCGCGATCCACGCAATCGGCGACGCGGCCAATGCCGAGGCGCTCGCCGCCATCGGTGACCTCACCGCCGACCTTCCCGGCGAGCGACGCTGGCGCATCGAACATGCGCAGATCATCGACCCCGTCGACATTCCGCGCTTCGCCGAGCTGAAAGTCATCGCATCGATGCAGCCCGTCCATCAGACGAGCGACCGCGTGATGGCCGAAGCCCGTCTCGGCTCCGATCGCCTGAAGGGCGCCTATGCCTGGCGCAGCCTCGAAAAGGCGGGCGTTCGCCTCGCCTTCGGTTCCGACGTGCCGGTCGAAAGCGCCAATCCCTTCCCCGGCATCGCCGCTGCAATCTCGCGCACCGATGCCAAGGGCGAGCCGTTCGGCGGCTGGCGCCCCGAGGAAATCGTCACGCGCGAAACCGCGCTCGATGGCTTTACGCGCACGGCGGCCTACGCCGGTTTTGCCGAGGACCGCATCGGCACGCTGATGCCCGGAATGCGCGCCGACTTCCTGATCATCGACGCCGACCCGATGCTCGCCAGCCCCGATGAGATCCGCCGCATGACTCCGCTCGAAACATGGATCGGCGGTTATCGCTATTACAAGAAAAGCGAGGGCGCGACCGTTGGCCGCTGATGGTCCCGCCAGGACTGTGCCAACGCGCCGCGCGCTTCTGACCGGTCTCGCCGCGCTGCCCGTCGCGGCAGCGGCGGCCGCTGCGGCCGCCGAACGCAAGCCGAAGAAGCGCAAGCCCGCCAAGCCCAAGGTCCAGCATGTCGATGTCGCGATCATCGGCGCCGGCGTCTTCGGCGCATGGACCGCATGGCATTTGCTGCGCGCGGGCAAGACCGTGCGGCTGTTCGACGCCTATGGCGCGGGCCACGCGCGCGCATCGTCTGGGGGCGAAAGCCGCGTCATCCGCATGGGCTATGGCGCCGACACCATCTATTCGGAGATGGCGCGCGACTCGCTCAAATATTGGAAAGACCTTTCCGACAGCGCGAGCGCGCCGATCTTTCACAACACCGGCGTATTGTGGTTCGCGCAACAGGGCGATGCCTACACCGCGCAATCGCTCGCCTGGCTTCAGGCGAACCGCGTCGGGCACGAGCATGGCGACGTCAACTGGCTCCAGAATAAATATCGCCAGATGCAATTTTATCAGGGCGAGACGGGCATTCTCGAAACCGAGACCGGCGCGCTGATCGCAGGCCGCGGCGTGCAGGAACTGATCGCCGACGCGCAGATCGAAGTCGAACGCGTCGTCATGCCCGCGCCGCTCTTTTCAAAGCGCATCAAGCGGCACACGCTTCCCGACGGCGGCACCGCCGACCATCTGGTCTATGCGGCCGGCCCCTGGCTCGCCGAATTATTCCCGCAGCAGCTGATGAACAAGATCGTCGCGACACGGCAGGAAGTCTATCATTTCGGCGCGCCGCAGGGCGACACGCGCTTTGCTCCGTCCGAGCTTCCCGTCTGGGCCGACAATAATGATGGCGGCATTTTCTATGGCATCCCCGATCTGGAGGGCGCGGGCTTCAAGATTGCGATCGACCGCCACGGGCCGCGGATCGATCCCGACACGATGGAGCGCACGCTGAGCGCCGCGGGCATCGCCGAAGCGCGCGCCTATCTGACGCGCCGCTTCCCCGGCCTCGCCTCCGCGCCGCTGATCGGCGGGCGCGTCTGCCAATATGAGAATAGTTCGAGCGGCGACTATCTGATCGATCGCTTCCCCGGACAGGAGCATGTCTGGCTGGTCGGCGGCGGATCGGGGCATGGGTTCAAAAACGGCCCCGCCGTCGGCAAACGCGTCGCCGCACATATCCTCGACGCCAGCCTCGCCATCGAACCCCGCTTCAGCTTCGCGGCCAAGGGCACGGTTGCGGCGCGGACGGTTTTCTAGATTCGTCATTGCGAGCATCGCGAAGCAATCTCCAGCCATCGACCCAGCGCGGCATTAGCCTCCTCTCCAGTTCCGGCCATTGCAGTTCCCCGGCGAAAGCCGGGGCCCATGATAGGCAGCGCTGTGCTATCTGGGCCCCGGCTTTCGCCGGGGAACATATGCTCTCGGCATTGAGGGCCGGAGATTGCTTCGCTACGCTCGCAATGACGGGATAAAAGCAGGGCACGCATGAAACTTACCAACTGCCACAATATTGACGATTTCCGCGCGCTCGCAAAGCGGCGCCTGCCGTGGCCGGTGTTCGACTATATCGACGGCGCCGCCGATGATGAGGTCACGCGCCGCCGCAACCGCGCAGCGTTCGACCAGTGCGACCTCATCCCGCGCGTCCTCGCGGGCGTCGAAAGCGTCGACATGCGAACCACGCTGTTCGGGCGCGAGATGGCGATGCCGCTTTTCCTCTCCCCGACCGCGCTCCAGCGCCTCTTCCACTGGCAGGGCGAGCGCGCCGTCCTTCGCGCCGCCGCAAAGGCGGGCACGATGGCGGGCATCTCCAGCTTGGCGACGATCAGCCTCGCCGAAGCGGGCGCGCTCACCGATGGGCCCAAGCTGTTCCAGCTTTACGTCCACCATGACGAAGGCCTCAATCAGTCGATGCTCGACGCTGCGCGCGACGCCAAATTCGACGCGGTCGCGCTCACGGTGGACACGATCGTCGGCGGCAATCGCGAACGCTGCCTGCGCTCGGGCTTCACCTCGCCGCCGCGCTTCACCCCCGGCAACATGCTCAGCTACGCCGCAAAGCCCGGCTGGGGGCTCAACTATGTCCTCCGCGAGAAATTCAGCCTGCCCAATC
>JAURVS010000060.1 GCA_030655355.1 Sphingopyxis sp. | reverse complement strand
TCAGCTCCAATCCGCGCCGCGTCACCGCTTCTACGCTGGCCGACGAGGTGGCAAGAGCGCTGCGCAAGTCGGCGACGATGTCGGATTCGCTGCGGCGGGCGAGAGCGCGGATGGGCGCGCGATCGGGGCTTTGGGTCATGGTCCCTATTACCATATTGCCAAAAGTCGATCCGACTTGTTTTTGTCTCAAAGCAATATGAATTGACCAAGTTTCGGATCAGTTCTAGTCGATTCATATGAAAAATACCGCATCGACAGTCGAACTGGATGAATTCGATCGCAAGATCCTGGCGATTCTCGGCCGCGACGGGCGGATCACCTTTACCGAGTTGGCGCTACAGGTCGGATTGTCGAAGACGCCGTGCCAGCAACGCGTGAAGCGCCTTGTCGACAGCGGACTGATCGTCGGCTTTCGTGCGATCGTCGATCCGGCCAAAGTCGGGCTCGATCATGTTGCCTTTACCGAAGTGAAGCTGTCCGACACGCGCGAGGATGCATTGAAACAGTTCAACATGGCGGTGCGGCAGATTCCCGAGGTCGAGGAATGCCATATGATCGCGAGCAGCTTCGACTATCTGCTCAAGGTCCGCACCCCCGACATCCGCCGCTATCGCATAGTGCTCGGCGAAAAGATTTCCAGCCTGCCGCATGTCGCGAGCACCTCGACCTTTGTCGCGATGGAGACGATTTGCGAGACGGCGCGCTAAGGTCCGCTGCCCGCAAAGGATTGACCCGCGGCGCGGATGACGGCAAAGGCGCGCTATCAGCCGTGGCTGACATGCGGGTGTAGCTCAATGGTAGAGCTTTTGCTTCCCAAGCAAGTGACGAGGGTTCGATTCCCTTCACCCGCTCCAGATTTTCTCAGCGAAACGCCGACCGACCTCGCTCAGCGAGGATCGACGGCGTGGCTTCGCCACGGCCCCCCCTCAGCTCGCAGTCCTAGTCAGCTGTCTACGCGCTCAACCGTCACCGACTGGCTGACGAATGCGATGTCGCGGTACGCAGTAAGGAAGGATATGTCGGCGGCATCGCGGCCGACGCAAATTCGCGCCATTTCGGATGCGCGCGTCATTCCGGTGGCGTCGACCGGGTGCCAGTCGCCATCGAGATAGACTTCTGCCACCGCATGGAAATCCTGCGGCGCGACGCGAAGCGCATAGGCGCTCGCCATCCGCGCCGGAATATGCGCAGCGCGAGCAAGCGCAATCATGACATGCGCATAGTCGCGGCATACCCCGCGGCGTTCGACAAAACTGTCGAGTGCTCCGGTTTCGGCGTTGCTCGCCCCGGACACATAGGTGAAGCGGTTTTCGATCCAGTCACGCATCCGGCCGATCTTCGCCCCGCCCTCATGATCGCCAAACCGCGCCTCGACGAAGGCGTGGAATTTGTTCGACGGGCAATAGCGCGATTCGTTGAGATACGGGATCGCTTCGGCTGGAAGGCGGTGGAGCGGCACCGCGGCGAGCGATCGAAAGTCGGTGTCGGGCCGGTCGATCTCGACCCGCGCGCGATATTCGGCGCGGAGGGTTCCCTCGGCGCGCAGCCATATCGGCTCGCAAATGCCGTCGGCTGCCGGGACGCGCGCGATAAATTCGGGCGCGCCGACGTCGAGCGAGGCGTCGATGACGCGCTGGCCATGGCCATTCGCCGCCTCGATCTGAAGCATCAGATCGACCGGTTCGGACAGCCGATAATTTAGGGAGGCGGAAATTTCGAGTTTCATCTATCCGCAACGCATGAGGGAGGGTTCGGTGGCGCTAGGGATGAGAGAAAGAAAGAGCAAGTGACCGCAGCGCGCACAATCCCTTTCATTGTCGCGACGATCTTCATGGATGCAGTCGGTTTCGGGATTATCATGCCGGTGCTGCCGCAGCTCGTGATGGAGGTCGGCCGCATCGATCTGCCGCACGCGATCGAGATCGGAGCGTGGATCGGGCTCGTGATGGCAGTCGCGACCTTTCTGGCTTCCCCCGTCCTAGGCAATCTGTCGGATCATTTCGGACGGCGGCGCGTGCTGCTGCTTGCGCTCGGCGGACTGGCAGTCGATTATGCGCTGCTCACAATCGTCGAGACTTTGCCCTGGCTGTTTGTCGCGCGCGCGCTGTCGGGCGTTTTTGGCGGAAGCTATGCTGCGGCGCAGGCCGCAATCGCCGACATCACCAAGCCCGAAGAGCGCGCGCGCAACTTCGGCTTTGTTGGCGCGGCGTTCGGCATTGGCTTTGTCGCGGGCCCGGCGATCGGTGGCTTTCTCGGCGAGGTCAGTCCGCGTGCGCCCTTTGTCGCCGCCGCGATCCTTGCCGCCGCCAATATGCTCTATGGCTATTTCATCTTCCCCGAAACGCTGCCACCCGAGCGGCGCCGCGCGTTCGACTGGCGCCGCGCCAATCCACTCGGCGCATGGAAGACGATGCGCGCTCTCCCCGGCATGGACGGTGTCGCGGTCGTGCTCGTGCTATGGCAGATCGCTAGCCTCGTCTATCCGATGACGTGGAGCTTTTACTGCATCGCACAGCTCGGCTGGACGCCCGGGATGATCGGCGCGAGCCTTGCCGCGGTCGGCGTGATGATCGCGCTGGGGCAGGTGTTTGTTGTCGGCCCCGCAGTCGCGCGTTTCGGTGAGCGCGATGCGGCGACACTTGGAATTCTCGTCGCGGTCGTCGTTTACGTCGGCTACGCCTTCATGACCTCGACGATCGGCGCTTTCCTCCTGCTGATCCCCGTCGCCCTGCAGGCGCCGGTGCAGCCGTCGCTGATGGCGATGATGTCGCGCCGCGCGACCGCGGAGACGCAGGGCGAAGTGCAGGGCATTTCAGCGATGGCGATGGGGCTGGGCCAATTGTTCGCGCCGTTGCTGCTCACTGGCACGATGGCCTATTTTACCGCCGACGGTGCGCCAGTGCATTTTCCGGGAGCGGCCTTCGTCGTTGCCGCGATCTTCGGGCTGCTCGCAATCCTGATGCTTCGCCGCCTTCCGCGCGCGACGCAGACCGTCGATCAGATGCCGCCGTCGGTCACCGCATAGCCGAGCGATTCGAAGCCCGCGGTCAACATCGCAACGCACGCCGCAACCTGCTCATCGTCGATCGAACGAATGACGAAATTCGCGCCGGTCTTGCCCTCGCGGAAAAAGGGATAGCTGCCGATCGCGACGCCCGGATGGTCCTTTTCGCCCTGCCGCAACAGATCTGCGATCTCGCTTTCGGGCGCCCATGCCCCGATCGTATGCGCGACAAGCGGTGCGCCGCCCTCAAGTTCGCCGGTCAGCGCGTCGAGCATGCCTGCGGTGATGTGCGGCACCCCCGCCATCACGAACAGATTGCCGATGCGGATACCTGGCGCGCCCGACATGCGGTTGGGGATCAGGTCGGCGCCATCGGGAACCCGCGCCATGCGCAGGCGTGCCTCGGTCAGTTCGGCGCCGCGAGCAGTATAATAGCGCTCGAGAATCGCGCGCGCCGCCGGATGGACAATCACTCCGACGCCAAGTGCCTTGGCGACGGCATCGACGGTGATATCGTCGTGCGTCGGCCCGATGCCGCCGGTCGTGAACACATAATCATAGCGCGCCCGAATCGCATTGAGCGCGTCGACGATCTCATCTTCGACGTCGGGAACAATGCGGACTTCGCGCAAGCGAATCCCCTGCACTTCAAGCCAGGTCGCGATCTGCGCGACATTCTTGTCCTGCGTGCTGCCCGAGAGAATCTCGTCGCCGATGACCAGCACGGCGGCGGTCCAGTTGCGTGCGTCGCTCATCGCTTTGCCTTAGCTGCGAACGGTGACAATACAAGCCCGGTGGAACAATGGCAATGTTCCTGATATGTTCTTTTGCGAATCGACAAAGATGAGGGAGAAGCACGATGGCCGATGACCTGAGATTCTATACCAACCCGATGTCGCGCGGGCAGATTGCGCGCTGGATGCTCGAAGAGGTTGGAGCGCCTTATGAAACGCGCATCCTCGATTATGGCACGACGATGAAAGACGCCGACTATCTCGCGGTCAATCCGATGGGCAAGGTCCCTGCGATCGTGCATGACGGCAAGATCGTCACCGAATGCGCGGCAATCTGTGCCTATCTGGCCGATGCCTTCCCCGCCGCCAGCCTTGCCCCCGATGTGGCCGACCGCGCCGATTATTATCGCTGGCTGTTCTTCACCTCAGGGCCGGTCGAACAGGCGATTACGGCCAAGAATTTCGGTATCGAGCCCGATACAGACCAGCAGCGCATGGCGGGCTTCGGCTCGCTTCCCGCGGCGCTCGATGCGCTCGAACTTGCAGTGACGGACAAGGCCTTTGTCGCGGGTGATCGCTTCAGCGCCGCCGACGTCTATGTCGGCAGCCAGATCGACTGGGGCCTGCAGTTCGGCACGATCGCGTCGCGTCCGGCTTTCGAGGCCTATGTCGCACCGCTGCGCGAGCGCGCAGGATATAAGCGTGCGAAGGACATTGATAATGGGCTGATTGCCAAGATGCAGGCGGCACAATGACGTCTTGGCTTCCGGAATTTGCGACCGAACGCCTCCTGCTTCGTCCGCTCGTTCTGGAAGACCATAAAGCGATCCAGGCGATTTTTCCGCAATGGGAGATCGTCCGCCATCTGAACCCACTCGTCCCCTGGCCCTATCCAAGCGACGGCGCACTGACCTTTGTCCGCGACGTTGCGCTGCCTGCGATGCACGAGAGGCGCGCCTGCCATTGGTCGATCCGGACGCGGCAGACGCCTGACGACCTGATCGGCGTGGTCAGCCTGACCCTGACGCCCGATGACAATCGGGGTTTCTGGCTGGATCCCACCCATTGGGGACAGGGATATATGCGCGAAGCGAGCGACGCGGTGACCGACTATTGGTTCGATGTGCTGGCCCAGCCCGTGCTGCGCGTACCCAAGGCGATCGACAATCACGCATCGCGCGCGCTCTCGGCGCGCAGCGGGATGCGCATTATCTGGTCGGGCGACAAAGATTATGTCGAAGGCGCGCTGCCTTCCGAATTGTGGGAAATCACCGCCGACGAATGGCGAGCGCGGAGATCGACGACCTGAGATAGCGTTTCAGCAGCGCAATCGCGTCGGGCAGCAGATCGGCGTCAGCGCATTGCTGGCCTTCGGAAAGACGGACACGGCGTGGCGGGTGATCGGCGGGCGGTGCGATCGTGAAGGCAGCCTTCGGTTCCGCTGCAAGCGTCGAGGGAGCCCATCATGCGACGCAAGCCCCTGCCAATATTGCAAACCGAATCATCGCCATCCTTCCAAATAGAACGAGCCCGGCGAATTGCTTCGCCGGGCTCTCCTCGTTTCGGTCTTGTCCGTCGCGCTTAGTCGCGGCTGCCCAGCAGGTTGAGCAGGAAGGTGAACATGTTGACGAAGTCGAGATAGAGCGTCAGCGCGCCCATGATCACTGACTTGCCGACAAAGTCGGTCCCGCGGACATAGAAATACATGCTCTTGATCTTCTGCGTGTCATAGGCGGTGAGGCCTGCGAACAGCAGCACACCGATCACGCTGATCGCCAGGCTGAGTGCGCTCGACTGCACGAACATGTTGATGATCATCGCAACGATGATGCCGACGACGCCCATGATCAGAAAGGTGCCGAAGCCCGACAGATCTTTCTTGGTCGTGTAGCCATAAAGGCTGAGACCAAGGAAGGCCGCGGCTGTCGCGAAGAAAGTGGTCGCGATCGACGTTCCGGTAAAGGCGATGAAGATCGTCGACATCGACAGACCCATCACCGCAGCATAGACCCAGAACAGCGCCTGCGCGGCGCCGGTCGAAAGCTTGTTGATACCGAAGCTCAGCACCAGCACGAAAGCCAGCGGTGCGAGCATCACAACCCACATCAGCGGCGTACCGACCATCGAAGCGGTGAAGCCCGACTGGAACGCCAGCAACGCGACGATGCCGGTCAGCAGCACGCCAGAGCCCATATAGTTGTAAACCGACAGCATGTACGACCGCAGGCCGGCATCGACGGCCTGGTCCACTGCGTTCGCGCCGGCACCAAAACCGGAAGCCGCCACATTGGGGTCGTTCCAATTCGCCATTGTCATTCTCCATCACCGGCCAGCCCAT
>JAURVS010000384.1 GCA_030655355.1 Sphingopyxis sp. | reverse complement strand
CGTCGCGAGCAGAACCTTGCGCTCGAACGCATAGTCCCAAAGCGTCGCGTCCTGATCGAGCGCCGCAGCGAGAAAATGCTCGCCGGGGACGAACATCACGACGAAATCGGGGGTGTCGTCGAACTGGTTCCAATAGGCTTTGGCGCCGAGCGTGTTCACATGCGCCTTCATCGCGGCGGCATGTGCGACCAGATGCGCGGCCTTCTCACGCTCCTCGACCGCGCCAAACGCATCCTGATAGGCGTTGAGCGAGACTTTGGCGTCGATCACCAGATTCTGTCCGCCGGGAACGCGCACCACGACGTCGGGACGCAGCCGTCCGCCGTCGCCGTCATTGACGCTGACCTCGGTCTGAAAATCCGCATGTTCGGAGAGGCCGCAGCTTTCGAGCACGTTGCGCAATTGCTGCTCGCCCCAGCGCCCGCGCGCTTTCGGCGCATTGCGCAGCGCGTTCACCAGTTTCGCGGCCTCGCTCGACACGCGTTCGGTGCCCTCGCGCATTGCCGCAATCTGGCCGTGGAGCAGCCCGAAGGCGTCGCGGCGCTCGGCCTCGACCTTCGCGACAGCCTGTTCATATTTCTCCAGCCGGTCGTGAACCGGATGCAGCAGCGCTTTCAGATTCAGCCCTGCGGTCGCCTCGCTTTCCTTGAAGCGCGCCTCGGCACGTTCAAGAAATGCCTTTTGCGCGCCGTCGAGCATCACCTGCCCGACCTCGCGGAACTGCGTGGTGAGCGCCGCCTGCGCATCCTTCAATTGCGCGATCTGTGCGTCATGCGCTTCGTCGCGCGCGCGCTGTTCGCTGAGCAAGGCCGCCAGCTGAATATCCGCCGTCTTGCGCGCCTCGGCCTCCGCTGCAAGGTCGGTCACTGCGGTCTTGAACCGCTCCGAAAATCCATCCCGCTCGGCCTTGAGCGCGCCCGATTGCCGACCGGCAAAAAGCCAGCCGATCAGGCCGCCAATGGCGAGAGCGATAAGGGCGACAATCAGCGAGCTAGCATCCATAAACGGAACATAGGACGAACGAAGCCCGTCTGGCTAGCCGCAATTTCGCCCGTCAGAGCAATTCGCTCGATACGTCGAGTTCGCGGACGCGGCGCTTTTGCCGCGCGGCATCGACCAAGCGGCGCAGTTCCTCGCGGCGCTCGGCCGCGCGTTCGATATGCGGAATGACCAGCGCACCATCGCGCGTCGTCTCGTCGCTCGAATCGATCGCGATCGTCCCGATCCCCGCCCATTGGTTGATCAGCGTGAAATCCATCCGCACATCCTTGACGCGGTAGAGTTCGATCTCGTCGATGCTTTTGACGAAAATCCCCTTGCGGAGGATCAGCCGGTCGTCAGTGAGCTCGTAGGTGACGTCGAGAAAGCGGATCCATTGGACGAGCGCGATGATCAGTCCGACACCGACGAGGCACAGCGCAAGCGTCAGCCATCCGGCGAGCGTTCCGCGCAGCCATCCCCAAGTCGAGGAACGAAAGCGGTCGAGAACTTCGGGCATGAAAGTCTCCTTCGATCAAAGCAGGTAGATGACGACATAGCGCGCGATCAGCACCGTGAGAATCGCAAGGCTCCAGCGGCGATCCCTGACCCACATCGCCGCCGCCATCAGCGCGACCAGCACAATGGTCATGATCCAGGCGAGCGGCCGCATCAGATTGGCGGCGAGATCGGGCTGCGACGCATAAAAAGCGAGCTGCGCGCCGAGCAGCACGAGCAGCAGGCCGAGGATGATCCGGCGAACGCGGAAATAATGGACGTCGAGGTTGGCGAATCCCTCAGGGTGCGACGGAAAGACCAGTCGTGCGGCAAGATAATAGACGCTCGCGAACGCTGCGACCGCCAGCAAGGCCGTGCTGGACACCGCAATATCGCCGCGCGACAGCCAAGCCGCGCTCCAGAAGGAGAGCAGGTCGAGCATCACGAAGATCGCCAGCAGCGGGGTCAGCCAGCCGATCGCGAATTTCGCTTTGCTGTCCTCGGCAGCGAAGCGCGCCTCGATCGCCCGGCCCAGCCCGCCGAGCAGTTCAACCATCGAGAGGCCGAGCAACAGGCTGTAGAGCGCGAAGACAAACTCGAAATCATCCATCAATCGATGCCCCAAGACGATGGCAGGATCGCGCGATACGCATCGACCCCCGGCGCGCCGCCGACGATCACGCCCTGCGTCAGCAGCCAGTAGTGGCGCACAATCTCCGCCTGCTGCTCCAGCCCGTAGCGTTCGAGCAGCCAGCCGGGCTTGAGGCTATAGCCATAGGTCGCGAAGGGATGGCGCATCAGTACCAGATACCAGCGCCCGCGCGTCTGCGCCTGCCAGACATGCGTCATCTCGTGGATGAACAACCCCTGCAATCGTTGCGACGCGGCGCCGAAATCGTCGCAATAAAGGTCGCCATGCGGATTGAAATGCAGGCTGCCCATCGGCGCCATGACGATATGCCGCGGCTGGAAGAATATCCATTTATGGTGATTCACGCGCACGCGATCATAAGCGATCGCATCGCCAAACACGCTGCGTGCGAGCGCGACCTCTCCGACGGTCAAAGGTCGCGACGCGCGCGGCATCGGGTCTTACTTCTTGGCCGCGTCCGAGGCCGCCGCCTTTTCGGTGCCTTTCGCCATCGCACCATGGTCCATCGCGCCATGATCCATTTCGCCGCCCGCGGCGGCCGCGCCCTCGGCGGGCTTGATCACCATGTCGAACAGGATGCGTTCATTATTGTTGTTGGTGAAGACGAACGCCATCGGCAGTTTGCCCGCACGGACCGCGGCGCCGTTGATGTTCCAGATCATCAAATGCTTGCCGCCCTGCTTAAAAACCAGTTCGCCCTTGGCGGGGACGGCGGCGCGGAGCAGCGGTTTCATCGTCACCACGCCATTTTCCTTGACGCTCTCATGCATCTCGACACGCTGAGCGAGATCGGCGGTCACCGCGACCAGCTCGACCGGTTGCGGCCCGCCTTCGACGCGGAAATAGCCCACCGCCGGACGGTCAGGCGTCGCGCCCATTACGATATGGCCGCTGACGACATTCAGCTGCCGGCCCTTGCCCAGATTTTCCTCGCAGGCCGTCAGGGTCAAGGCGGTGATGGCGAGAGCGAGGATTGCAAAAGGTTTCATTTTGGGAGGACTCCGTGAAAGCGCGTAATTTCCCGTCCCCGATAAGCTCTCAAAACCCTTGTGCCAAGGACAAGCGCACCTATATCGCGGCCAGAACCACATAATGGGCGTGCCTTTTAAGGGCGCCATAGAAGCAATAAGGACGAGTAGAATATGGCCAAAGTGATCGGGATCGACCTCGGCACCACGAATAGCTGCGTCGCGGTGATGGAAGGCGGCAAGCCCAAGGTTATCGAAAATGTCGAAGGCACGCGCACGACGCCGTCGATCGTCGCCTTCGCCAAGGACGGCGAACGCCTGATCGGTCAGCCGGCGAAGCGTCAGGCTGTCACCAATCCCGAAAACTCTGTTTTCGCCGTGAAGCGTCTCATCGGCCGCCGTTTCGACGATCCGATCACCAAGAAGGATACCGAACTTGTTCCTTACACGATCGTCAAGGGCACCAATGGCGATGCGTGGGTCAAGGCGGGCGACGAAGATTATTCGCCGTCGCAGATCTCGGCCTTCATTCTTCAGAAGATGAAGGAAACCGCCGAAGCCTATCTGGGCGAAAAGGTCGAGCAGGCGGTCATCACCGTTCCCGCTTACTTCAACGACGCCCAGCGTCAGGCGACCAAGGACGCCGGCAAGATCGCGGGCCTCGAAGTGCTGCGCATCATCAACGAGCCGACCGCGGCGGCGCTGGCCTATGGCCTCGACAAGACCGAGAACAAGACGATCGCGGTCTATGACCTTGGCGGCGGCACCTTTGACATCTCGATCCTCGAAGTCGGCGACGGCGTGTTCGAAGTGAAGTCGACCAACGGCGACACCTTCCTCGGCGGTGAAGATTTCGACAGCAAGATCGTTCAGTATCTCGCTGACGGGTTCAAAAAGGACGAAGGCATCGACCTTCGCGGCGACAAACTTGCGCTGCAGCGTCTGAAGGAAGCTGCCGAAAAGGCGAAGATCGAACTGTCGACCGCCGCGACGACCGAAGTCAATCTGCCCTTCATCACCGCCGACGCCAACGGGCCGAAGCATCTGGTGAAGACGATCACGCGTTCGGACCTCGAAAAGCTGGTCGAAGATCTGGTCAAGCGGACGCTCGAGCCCTGCAAGAAGGCGATCAAGGACGCGGGCATTTCGGCCAGCGAAATCGACGAAGTCGTTCTCGTTGGCGGCATGACGCGCATGCCGCGCGTGCGTGAAGTCGTGAAGGATTTCTTCGGCAAGGAACCCCACACCGGCGTGAACCCCGACGAAGTCGTCGCGATCGGTGCAGCGATTCAGGCCGGCGTGCTGCAGGGCGACGTCAAGGACGTGCTGCTGCTCGACGTGACCCCGCTGTCGCTGGGTATCGAAACGCTGGGCGGCATCATGACCAAGATGATCGACCGCAACACGACGATCCCGACGAAGAAGTCGCAGGTCTACTCGACGGCTGATGATAATCAGTCGGCGGTGACGATCCGCGTGTTCCAGGGCGAGCGCGAAATGGCGCAGGACAACAAGATCCTCGGCCAGTTCGACCTCGTTGGCATTCCGCCCGCTCCGCGCGGCGTGCCGCAGATCGAGGTGACCTTCGACATCGACGCCAACGGCATCGTGTCGGTCCACGCGAAGGACAAGGGCACCGGCAAGGAACAGCAGATCAAGATCCAGGCTTCGGGCGGTCTTTCGGATTCGGACATCGACCAGATGGTCAAGGACGCCGAACAGTTCGCCGAAGAAGACAAGACGCGCCGTGAGGCAGCCGAGGCGAAGAACAACGCCGAGAGCCTGATCCACTCGACCGAACGCCAGATCATCGAACATGGCGACAAGGTCGACGCGGGCCTCAAGTCCGAAATCGAAGCGGCGATCGCCGAAGCCAAGACTGCGGTCGAAGGCGGCGATTCGGCAGCGATGACCGAAAAGAGCCAGGCGCTCGCGCAGGTCGCGATGAAGCTTGGTCAGGCGATTTACGAGAAGGAACAGCAGTCCGCCGCATCCCCCGGCGCCGACGAGGCTGGCGAAGCAAAGACCGACGAAGACGTCGTCGATGCCGAATTCTCGGAAGTCGAAGACGACAAGAAGTAAGAACTCCCCTGCCGGATTCGCGCAAGCGGGTCCGGCAGGCCGGAGGGGGCCTGTTGACCTATGTCACTCGACATCGATTATTATGAACTGCTCGAATGCGAACGCACCGCCGACGATGCGACGCTGAAAGCAAGTTACCGCAAGCTTGCGATGAAATATCACCCCGACAAGAATCCGGGGTGCGACGACAGCGAAGCGCGTTTCAAGGCGATCAGCGAGGCTTATGACTGCCTGCGCGACCCGCAGAAGCGGGCGGCTTACGACCGGTTCGGCAAGAGCGGCGGTCCGGGCGGTTTCGGCGGCAATGGCGCTGGCGGCGATTTCGGCGATATCGGCGACATCTTCGAATCGATTTTCGGGTCGGCGTTCGGCGGCGGACGCCAGCAGCGCGGTCCTGCGCGCGGCGCGGACCTGCGTTACGACATGGAAATCAAGCTCGAGGACGCCTTTGTCGGCGTCACGCGCGAGATTCAGGTCGACGTTGCGGCACGCTGCGACACATGCGACGGCTCGGGCGCCAAGCCCGGCACCCAGACCAACCGCTGCTCGACTTGCGCCGGGCACGGCAAGGTGCGTGCGCAGCAGGGCTTCTTCATGGTCGAGCGCACCTGCCCGACCTGTCAGGGCGCGGGCGAAGTCATCGCCGACCCCTGCAATTCATGCCATGGCGAAGGCCGGGTCGATCGGCGCAAGACGCTGACCGTCAACATCCCCGCCGGAGTCGACGAAGGCACGCGCATCCGCCTGTCGGGCGAAGGCGAGTCGGGCGCGCGCGGCGCGGCGCCGGGCGACCTCTATATTTTCCTCCACATGGCGCGGCACAAGGTGTTCGAACGCGAAGGCACGACGCTGTTCACGCGCGCACCGCTCAGTTTCACCACTGCGGCGCTCGGCGGCGAGATCAGTATCCCCGGTCTCGACGGCAAGAAGCATGACATCGCCATCCCCGCGGGCATCCAGTCGGGCAAGCAGCTGCGCCAACGCGGCGCGGGCATGCCGGTGCTCAACGGCCGCGGCCATGGCGACCTGGTCGTTCAGATCGACGTCGAGACGCCGACGAAGCTGACGGCGCGCCAAAAAGAGCTGCTTTGCGAATTCCGCGAGACCGAGACCGGCGACGAATGCCCGGCGAGCCAGGGCTTTTTCGGCCGCATCAAGGAAATGTGGGAAGATCTGACGTAGCGATACGTCGTTTTCCCGTCATCTAGCCAATCTCGCCCCGCAGTTCGGCGATCAGCGCCTTCACTTTCGGCAGTCGACCCTCCTCTTCGTCGAGGATCGCATGGAAGGCGCGGCGCTTGATCGCCGCCAAAGCTTCACCCGCCAGCGCTCCCTCGCCGCCGACGCTGCTCGCGACGATGTCGATCAGCCGGTCGGCGCCATGCAGCCGCCCCCACAGATAATCATTCTCGCGGTAGGCGCGGCTGAAAAAAGCGCCGAAGCTGTTGAATTCGATGCCCTTCAGCATTGCCGCCGCGCCGCCGGTGCGGATCGCGGTCGCGTCCGACGGAGAGATGCGATCGATCTTGATCGGGTCGAACTCGTCGAACCCCTCGCCCTGCAACAAAGGCAAGGTCGCGATGTCGTAAAAGGGATAGCCAAGATAGGCGAGGAGCAAAGTCCGCCGGTCTTCCTTTGGCATTGCGGCCAGCCCCGCAGCTATCAGGACATCAGCCTCGCCGTCGACCACGCGCAGATCGCGGCGCGCCGCGATTGCATCGATCCACGCACCGGGCCCGGCATCGGCGGGCAGATCGAGGTCGGAGAGCCAGCTGTCACCCTGCCGGTCGAGATAGAGGCCGAGCGCGGTGAAGATTGCCTCACGCATATCTTCGCATACCGGGTCGCGGCCGTCGCGCATTGCCTCGACCGCGGTATCAAGTTCGCGCGCGAGAAAACGCAGGCGGCGGATGCGAAAGCCGAGGTCATGGGTGCGGAAAAAGACGATCGCATCGTTGCTCGCGCCCGATCCCTTCTTGCCCGAAATCCGGTCGAGCCCGCGCGCGCGCGCTTCCTCCCACAGGGCAAGCCGCCGGTTCGTCTGATGGATCGCGCCCTCGGGCGGCAACAGCCGGTCGATCAGGCTCGCCAATTCCTCGATCACTGCCGACAGTTTGAGGTGACCATAAGGCGCGAACGCAAAGCCCGCACGCGCCGACGCCTGATCCTGCGCCTTCGCGCGCCATTTTTCGAGCCGCGCCACCGTCGGCGTGTCGAGAAAGAAGGTGGTGCCGAACAAGGCCGCAACTTGCTCCTCGACCTCGACCTTCATCGCGTCGACGATATGCTGCATCCGGCGGATGCGGCGCGACATCCCTTCGATCGCCTCGACATTTTCGCGGATCGGCTGCTCGCGCGGGATCTCGGATAGCGCCCCCAAAATGGTGGGCAGGAACCCCGGCAGCCGCGCTTCCTCGCCCGCCACCTGCTCGCCCGGCTTGCCAAAGCTGATCGACCGAAAGTCGGGTTTGGGGTCGATGTAGACGAAGCGTCGATCGATTTCGCGGCGCGCCGGGCGCTGCTTCAGCGCCGCGATCGCGGGGCGGAACGGCGCATTGGCGAGGACAGAGCCATCGATCAGCACGCGGTCGGCGGGATCGCCTTCGCCGCCTGCAGGAAGCTGCGCGTGGATGAAGGCGTCGCGGTCGGGCCAGGCAATCTTGCGCTTTTCGAGCACCCGGTCGAGTTCGCGCAAGGTGAAGGGCGGAAAGGCACCCGGAAAGCTTGCAGTCGCGCGCGCCGCAGCGGTCAGTCCGGGCACGTCGCCGAGCCTTTTCCCCGCCGGGCTGTCCTCGCGAAAATGCAGCATCAGGCGATGCTCATCCTCGGTCACGCGCGAGGGACTGTTTAGCGCCAGCGGTACGCTATGTCCGGCGAAGTCGGTGACCGACACGAACAGGTCGACCGGTTGCCCGTCGGGAACGAGCACCGGCCCGCGCGGCCCCGCTTCCATCGCGTCGAACGCGTCGAGCAGCAGGTTCGAGAAGGTTTCGCCGCCAAAGGGCGGTTCGAACCAGCGCGCGCGGACGAAACGCGACAGCTTGGCGCGCACTTCATCCTGCGCGCCCTCCCCCACGGTGCGGTCGATCGCATTGCCGCGCTTCTTCATCATCCAGCCGGCGATCGGCACCGCCCAGAATTTGGTCGCCGCCGACAAAGGCCGCGCATCGGGATCGATCAGCTTGTCGACATCGGCATCGTCGAGCCACAGGTCGGTCAGCGGG
>JAURVS010000383.1 GCA_030655355.1 Sphingopyxis sp. | reverse complement strand
AAGGTCGAACCGGTCGCTTCCGCGGTCCGCTCGACTTCGGCGACTTCGGTCACCGTGCCCCCAAGGCTGACAATGAAGAGCAATCCCGAGACCAGCAACAGCCAGGACCGCCTGTCGCCACGCTGGATCGAACCATAATGTGTCAGCAATACGAGCGCCATAGCAACCGCGAGGATCGGCCAGATCAACTGCTCGCCGCTGCCAAGTTGGCGCCAAAGCAACCATGCCAAGGCAAGCGTCGTCAGCCCCATCGGCAGCGCCATCCATTTGCGGAAGCGGTCCATCCACGGCCCCGGTTTGGGCAGGCGATTGCGCAGCGCGGGGACGAATCCGATGGCAAGGAAGGGCAGAGCGAGCCCCAGCCCGAGCCCGCCGAAGATCGGCAGCGCAGCCCACACAGGCAACACCAATGTCGCGCCAAGCGCCGCGCCGAGCAGTGGGCCGCTGCACGGTGTCGCGACGAAGGCGGCCAGCGCGCCAGTCCAGAAACCGCCCGCCGCGCCGCCCTTGTCGACCAGCGACTGCCCGCCGCCGAAGGAGGGCAATTCATAGGCGCCAAGCAGATTAAGCGTGATGGCGAGCGCGAGGATTAGGAGCGCAAGCACGCTGACGGGATGCTGCAACTGGAACGCCCAGCCGACCTGTTCACCAGCGGCACGGAGTCCCAACAGTACGCCGCCCAGAAGCAAGGCGGTGACGATCGCCCCCGCGGTATAGGCGAGCGCCTCGACCTTCGCCGAGCGCGCATCGCCGCCCGACCGCGCAAGGCTGAGCGCTTTGAGGCTGAGGATCGGGAAGACGCACGGCATCAAGTTGAGGATCAGCCCACCGAGAATCGCGCCGCCCAGCGCGGTCCAGAACAGCGTAAGGTCGATTGCCCCGCCTTGCCCCGCGATTGTCTCGCCCGCTGCGGGCACCGCGCCCGGATCAAGCTGCACCGAGAGCCCGCGTCCACCGCCGAGCTTCAGCAGCGCCGCAACCGGACCTGCCGCTGCGCCCTTGGTGCGCGTCTCGACGATGATATGGTCACCATTGCGGCTGAAGCTTTGCGGCGCGGCATAATCGACGACATTCTGCGTCTCGACGAACAGGTGCGGCGTATCGAGCGCTGCACCGGCGGGCAGCGGGATCGCAAAGCGCACCGTCTCGCCGCGCCGTTCCCATTTGCCATGGCGGTCGAGCGGCTGCGGCAGCAGCGCGCGCCAACCGTCGAAACGCTCGCGCGATGCGGCAGGGGTGGCACCGTCGCCTGCCTTCAGCGCGACCGAAATCACCGCGCGTTCGGGGACACACACCTTGTCGGTGCAGGCGAGCCAGTTGGCGACGCCCGACAGCGTCAGATCGGTCCCGGGCGCGACGCTTTTGTCGATGCTGACGTCGGCGAGAAGCGCATAGGGATGCTCATAGACATGGTTCATCATGCCAAAGAGGATCAGCGCGTCGGGGACTGGATAGCGGAATGGCGCGATGGTGACGCCTTCGGGCGCATTCCATTCGACCGAAAGGCCGAAGCCTGCATCGCCGCCATTCGCCCAATAGCCGTGCCAGCTCTTTTCGGGCGTCATCGTCAGCGCGAGCGTCACGGTGCCGGCGGGTTCAGGGGCGACCGACTCGGCGACGAGCTTGGGCTGAATATGCGTCGATCGTGCCATGGCCGGGCTGAGCGCGAGAAGGGCGAGCGCGACCAACGCCAGCGCCGCACGCCATGCGCTTGTCATAAAGCCGTCTTTCCCGCCTATCATGCCCGTCCTCAAGGGATTCTGACCCTTCTGCCTTGTCGTTCGAGGCTTGCCATATAGGCGGCTTTCGTCGAGAGGACAGCCCGCGCTGACACCCCTTTTATGGAGACGCCGTCCGTGAAGCTGAAATATCTGTCCACCGCTCTTGCGACCACGCTTTGCCTCGTTGCAGCCGGAACC
>JAURVS010000382.1 GCA_030655355.1 Sphingopyxis sp. | reverse complement strand
ATGCTAATCGACAGCATGGACACTTGCATTACCCCGCATCCCTTCGCAAACAGGGCTTTCCCCTGGAGAGAGGTGCCCCATATGCGTTCGCTATTGCTGGTTGCAAGTGCAGCCGTCCTGATATCCGTTCCCGCCGCCGCGATGCAACACGACGGCCATGCCGGCCATACCACCTCAAAGGCGGGCGACCCGATCGCCGCGGCGGTCGCCGCGCCCACTCGCACTCCCGCGAACCTCGCGCGTGATACCTATCGTCACCCCGCCGAAACGCTCGCCTTCTTTGGCGTAAAGCCCGGCGACACGGTGGTCGAGTTGTGGCCTGGCGGCGGCTGGTATACCGAGATCCTCGCCCCGCTGGCGAAAGCGGGCGGCGGCACGCTCTACGCTGCGGCGCCGTGGGACCGCGGCCTCAATCGCGTCAAGACCAAGCAGACCGAAAATGCCGACGTCTATGGCGCGGTGAAGCTTGCCGAATTCCCCAATGCGGGCGTCAATCCGAAAGTGCCCGACGCCAGCGCCGACGTCGTGCTGACCTTCCGCAACGTCCACAATTGGCGCTTCGATGGCACCGACAACACGGCTGCCGCGTTCAAACAGATCTTTGCGATGCTCAAACCCGGCGGCACGCTGGGCATCGTCGATCATCGGCTGGACGAAAAGGACGACGCGGCGAAGGAAGAAAAGTCGGGCTATATGAAAGAAAGCTCGATCATCGCCTTCGCCGAAGCTGCCGGCTTCAAGTTGGCTGGGCGCAGTGAAATCAACGCCAATCCCAAGGACACGAAGGATTATGAAAAGGGCGTCTGGACGCTGCCGCCGGTGCTGACCGAAGGCGACAAGGATCGCGCCAAATATGTTGCTATCGGCGAATCGGATCGCATGACGCTGAAATTCGTGAAGCCCGCGTCCTGAGGCACATAGAGTCCATTGATCCGGCGCTGCTGCTCAGCGCCTATGCGCAGGGTATTTTTCCGATGGCCGACGGGGCGGATGACCCGTCGGTCCATTGGGTCGAACCGCGGCTGCGCGCGATTCTGCCGCTGGGTGGCTTTCATCTGTCACATAGCCTGAAGAAGGTCATCGTCGGCGACCGGTTTCGCGTTACGACCGACACCGCCTTCGCCGAAATGGTCGCGCTGTGCGCCGCCCCCGCCGATGATCGGCCGACGACATGGATCAATCCGGTGATCCGCGCGAGCTACGACCGCCTGTTCCAGATCGGCCACGCGCACAGCGTTGAATGCTGGCAAGACGACGAACTCGTCGGCGGCCTCTATGGCGTTTCGCTCGGGCGGGCCTTT
>JAURVS010000377.1 GCA_030655355.1 Sphingopyxis sp. | reverse complement strand
CGATGACGAAGGGGACGCGCCAACCCCAGGCGGTCAGCTCGGCTTCGGTGAGGAAGAATTGCAGCACCACCGCGACGAAGATCGCGCAGAGTTGCCCGCCGCAGAGCGTCATATATTGAAAGCTCGCCCAGAAGCCGCGATTTTCCTTGGGGGCCATTTCGGACAAATAGGTCGCGCTTGCGCCATATTCGCCGCCAAGCGAGAGGCCTTGCAGCATCCGCGCGACGAGCAATGTCGCGGGCCCGAGCAGTCCGGCGACCGCGTAAGTCGGCGCGACCGCGATCAGCATCGATCCGCTGAACATCAGCGCGACCGACAGCGACAGCCCCGCCTTGCGCCCGCGCGTGTCGGCAAAGCGCCCCATCACCCACGCGCCGATCGGGCGCATGACGAAGCCGACGGCAAAGATCGCGGCGGAGTTCAGCAGCTGCGCGGTCGGGTCGGCCTGTGGGAAAAAGACGGGCGCGAAATAGATGGCGAAGGCGGCGTAAGCGAACCAGTCATACCATTCGACCAGATTGCCGAGCGATCCGCCGACGATCGAAACCAGCCGTTTGCGCGGTATCGCGAGCGCCTTCATTCCGTCCCCCTTTTGCGCGCTATGCCAGCCCGATCACCGACAATTGCCTGCCATAGCTGTTTTCGCTTTTGTGGCACGCGCGGCGATAGCTGAAATAATGATCTGCCTCGGCATAGGTGTCCTGCCCGCCGATGGCAATTCGGGTGACGCCCGCCGCGGCGAGCCGTGCGGCGACATAGGCGGCAATGTCGAACATCGCATGGCCGGGCTTGCCCGCGGCAAAGAAGCGTTCGTTTGCGGGGTCGTCCGCAAGGAAGCGCTGCACGAAATTCTCGTCGACTTCGTAAGAAGCGCGCGCGATGCACGGGCCGATCGCGACAGCGATATGGTCGCGGCGCGCGCCAAGGCTTTCCATCGCGTCGAGCGTCGCGTCGGTGACGCCCGAAATCGCGCCCTTCCATCCGGCATGTGCCGCGCCGATGACGCCCGCCTCGCGGTCGGCGAACAGCACCGGCACGCAGTCGGCGGTCAAAATGCCGAGCAATATGCCCGTCGTCCGCGTCGCGAGCGCGTCGGCCTCGGGGCGCGCATCCAGATCGGTGTCGCCATCTACGATCACGCAGCAATTGCCATGCACCTGATAAAGCCCCGTCAGCGCGCCGCCGGGAAGAATGGCGTCGGCAACGCGCCGCCGGTTCTCGGCGATCAGCGCGAGATCGTCGCCCGAGCCGAGCCCGCAGTTGAGCGAGGCGAGTTCGCCCGCCGACACGCCGCCCCGGCGACCAAAGAAACCGTGCGCGACCCCCTCGAGCGAGGCGGCGGTGACGAACGCCGCGGTCACAGATCGAGCCTGAAGAAACGATCTTCATCGATGTGGTTGCCGACGCGAAATTGGTTTCGGCCGACGTCATAAAAACCATAGCGGCGGTAAAAGGCCTGTGCGCGGTGGTTTTCGGTGAACACGGTGAGGTAGAGGATCGACGCGCGTTCCCGCGCCCAGGCGATGCCCCATTCCATCAATGCGACCGCGACGCCCGTGCCCTTCGCCGCTTCGGCAACATAAAGCTGGTGCAATTCGACCGCATCGTCGGTCCGCTGATCATCGGGGAGGTCGAAGTCGACCGGGCCCATCTTGATATAGCCGAGAATCTCGCCCGCTCCGCCCCGAACCAGCGCAATATCATGGTCGTCACTCGCGATCTGCGCGCTCACCCGCTCGGGCGGGTTCCACCCGGCGAGAAAGGTCGCAAGGTCCTCGGGATCGTAAATGGTGCCGAAAGTATGGGTGAAGGACCCGTTGGCAAAAGCGGCGATCGCCTCGGCGTCTCCGGTCTTTGCCAGTTCGACGATGGTCATATAGCGTCTCCTGTAAATCCTGCGGGGGCGGGCCAGCCGGGGGCGGTGAAGGCCATCGCCTTGAACAATTCGCCCATCGCGTCGGGCGCGACGAGGCGGTCGCGCTGACCCGTCAATTCCGCGGCGCGCGCGGGCGACGCGGCGGTCAGCACCTGTAGTCGGGCATCGATGCCGAGCCGCCGCAGCCATTCGCCCTGCGTCACCAGATTGCTCGCCGCCACCCCCGCGCCCTGTGCGGCGGCGGCGAGCGCGGTGAAGTCGACATGCGCCGTGAGGTCGATTTCGCCCGGATCGGTGAAGGGGTCGACAAATTGATGCGCCCTGACCGCCTGCAATGTGTCGCCTGCGGCGGGACCGGCATAGCCATAGTCGATCGTCAGCATCGCGCCGCCCTGCCGCGCCAGCCGAAATGCGCAGCCTTGCATGATCGCCGCCGATACCGGCGCGGTTTCGACGATGCTGCCGATGGCGCTGCCCCGTAGCAAAGCTGGGACGTTGTCGTCTGCCGGGACCACTCCGGGCACGGCGCTCAGTTTTCCGTCGGCGCGTTCGACCATAAGCTCGCGCCAACCGGCGACGGTGCGGACATATTGGTGGACGGGGAGCGCGTCGAAAAATTCGTTCGCGACGACGATCAGCGGCGCATCGTCGGCGATTGCGTCAATCTCGTCATGATGAATTGCTGCGGGAAGGCGCGCCGATTGTGCAGCGCGCAGCGTCGGGCTCGTCTCGATGAGATGCACGCCCTGCGGCGCGCAGCCGAACCGCGCCATCGTGCGCAAGGCATCGGCGGCGAGCGTGCCGCGGCCGGGGCCAAGCTCGACATAGCGAAATGCGGGGCTGCCCGCGCGCTGCCACAGGTCGGCGATCCAGATGCCGACCATCTCGCCGAACATCTGGCTGATTTCGGGCGCGGTGGTAAAATCGCCCCCGGCCCCGAGCGGGTCGCGCGTCGCATAATAATGGCTGTTTGCGGCAGCCATATAGTCGGCGATCGTCGTCGGCCGCGCCGCTGCGATTTCGCTTATCAGCGCTTCAGGCGTCGGTGGTCCGTCACGCAACGCTGTCGGTTCCGGCGACGGGTTCGATCCGCTGGCGGCGGCCCTTCGCCGTTGCCACCAGCCAGAAACCGATCAGCAGCATCGGTACGGTGAGCGTCTGGCCCATCGTCAGCCCCCACGACAGCGTGCCGAGCTGCACATCGGGCTCGCGCACAAATTCGACCGCAAAGCGGCTGAGCCCATAGATGATCGCCGCCATGCCGAACAGGAAGCCGGGCTTGTAGCGGGCGTCGGTGCGCCAGAAGAAGAAGGAAAGGATCGCCATCATCAAAAGGCCTTCGAGGCCGGCTTCGTAAAGCTGGCTCGGATGGCGCGGATCCATCGTGCCGCTGCCCGGAAAGATGATCGCCCAGGGGACAGTGGTCGCGCGGCCCCACAGCTCGCCATTCACGAAATTGGCGAGGCGCCCGAAGAAAAGACCGAAGGGAATGACGCAGGCGACATAATCGCAGAAGCGCAGAAAGCTGAG
>JAURVS010000372.1 GCA_030655355.1 Sphingopyxis sp. | reverse complement strand
TTGCTCGACCTCGCGCAGCGTCAGGTCGGCGCCGAGACGCAGACGCAGGGCTGGCTGCCCGTGCCGGTGATCGAATATGTGGCGGCCGCGCTCGATATGCCGTTCATGCGCGCGTATGAGGTTGCGACCTTCTACACGATGTATAATCTCGTGCCGGTCGGCCGCTATCATGTGCAGGTATGCGGAACGACGCCGTGCCTGCTCCGCGGGTCCGACGATGTCATGGCCGCGTGCAAGAACCGCGGGATGACCAAGGGCACAACGACGCCCGACGGCTTGTTCACGCTGACCGAAGTCGAGTGCATGGGCACCTGCACCAATGCGCCGATGGTCCAGATCAACGACGATAACTACGAAGACCTCGACTACGACAGCACGACGCGCATTCTTGATGCGCTCGCGGCGGGCGAAAACCCCAAGGCGGGGACGCAGCTTCCCAATCGTCATACGAGCGAGCCCGAGGGTGAACCGACGACGCTGAAGGCGATGGTCAAGGCCAACCACGACTATCGGAAGGAGTGGTAAGCCATGCTCGCCGACAAGGATCGCATCTTCACCAACATCTACGGTTTCCAGCCGTGGAACCTCAAATCGGCGCAAGCGCGCGGCGATTGGGACAATACCAAGGAACTGATGGCCGCAGGCCAGGACGCGATCATCGAGACCGTCAAGGCATCGGGTCTGCGCGGCCGCGGCGGCGCGGGCTTCCCGACCGGCCTCAAATGGTCGTTCATGCCGAAGGAGCCGCGCGCCGACCGCCCGAGCTTTCTTGTCATCAATGCCGACGAATCCGAGCCGGGTTCGTGCAAGGACCGCGAAATCATCCGCCACGATCCGCACAAGCTGATCGAAGGCGCACTGATCGCGGGTTTCGCGATGCGCGCGCGCGCGGCATATATCTACATCCGCGGCGAATTCATCCGCGAAGCCGAGACGCTCTTCGCCGCCGTGCAGGAGGCGTATGACGCCGGCCTGCTCGGCAAGAATGCCGCGAAATCGGGTTATGACTTTGACGTCTTCGTCCATCGCGGCGCCGGCGCCTATATCTGCGGCGAAGAAACCGCGATGATCGAAAGCCTCGAGGGCAAAAAGGGCCAGCCGCGCCTCAAACCGCCGTTCCCGGCAGGCGCGGGCCTTTATGGCTGCCCGACGACGGTGAACAATGTCGAAAGCATTGCCGTCGTCCCGACGATTCTGCGCCGCGGCGCGCCGTGGTTCTCCTCCTTCGGGCGCGAGAATAACAAGGGCACCAAGCTCTTCCAGATCAGCGGCCATGTGAACACGCCGTGCGTCGTCGAGGAAGAGATGAGCATCACGTTCCGCGAACTGATCGAAAAGCATTGCGGCGGTATCCGCGGCGGCTGGGACAATCTGCTCGCGGTGATCCCCGGCGGTTCGTCGGTTCCGCTCGTTCCGGCGGCCGAAATCATGGACTGCCCGATGGATTTCGACGGTTTGAAAGCCGTCGGATCGGGCCTCGGCACCGCTGCCGCGATCGTGATGGACAAGTCGACCGACGTCGTTCAGGCGATCAGCCGGATCAGCTATTTCTACAAGCATGAAAGCTGCGGCCAGTGCACGCCGTGCCGCGAAGGCACCGGCTGGATGTGGCGCGTCATGGAACGGCTGCGCACCGGCGACGCCGACATCAGCGAGATCGACACGCTGTACGACGTCACCAAGCAGGTCGAAGGCCACACGATCTGCGCGCTTGGCGATGCAGCGGCTTGGCCGATCCAGGGCCTGATCAAGCATTTCCGCCCCGAAATCGAACGTCGCATTCGCGAGAATGGCGGCGCGCTGGAGGCAGCCGAATAATGCCTAAAGTTACCGTAGATGGCGTAGAACTCGACGTTCCGCAGGGCGCGACCGTTCTGCAGGCGTGTGAAATCGCGGGCAAGGAAATTCCGCGTTTCTGCTACCATGAACGTCTGTCGATCGCCGGCAATTGCCGCATGTGTCTGGTCGAAGTGTCGCCCGGCCCGCCGAAGCCGCAGGCATCGTGCGCGCTGCCGACCGCCGAGGGGCAGGTGATCAAGACCGACAGCCCGATGGTGAAAAAGGCGCGCGAAGGGGTGATGGAATTCCTCCTCATCAACCACCCGCTCGATTGCCCGATCTGCGATCAGGGCGGCGAATGCGACTTGCAGGACCAGTCGGTCGCTTATGGTCGCGGCGCAACGCGCTATGACGAGAATAAGCGCGCGGTTACCGAGAAATACATGGGTCCGATCGTCAAGACGGTGATGACCCGCTGCATTCAGTGCACGCGCTGCGTCCGCTTTGCGGAGGAAGTCGCGGGCGTGGAAGATGTCGGCGCGATCTATCGCGGCGAGAATATGCAGATCACGTCCTACCTCGAGCGCGCCGTCGGCAGCGAGTTGTCGGGCAATATCGTCGATCTTTGCCCGGTCGGTGCGCTGACCAGCAAGCCCTATGCTTTCGAAGCGCGTCCGTGGGAACTGACCAAGACGCTCGGCATCGACATGATGGACGCCGTTGGCACGAATGTTCGCATCGATGCGCGCGGCCGTCAGGTCCTGCGCGTGCTGCCGCGCGTCAATGACGACGTGAACGAGGAATGGGCGAACGACAAGACGCGCCACCATGTCGACGGGCTCGTCCGCCGCCGCCTTGATCAGCCCTATGTTCGCGTCAACGGTACGCTTCAGCCCGCAAGCTGGGCCGAAGCCTTCGCAGCCATCGCAGCAGTAAACGCCGGTTCGTCGGTTGCTGCAATCGCCGGCGATCTCGCCGATTGCGAAACGATGTTTGCGGCGAAGTCGTTGGTGAATGCGCTTGGCGGCAATCTGCTCGAAGGTCGTCAGACCGGGCTCGACTATGATGTCACCAGCCTGTCGGCGGTCAATTTCAACACTGGCATT
>JAURVS010000350.1 GCA_030655355.1 Sphingopyxis sp. | reverse complement strand
CGATGCCGAGCGCGCCGCCGCGACTGAACTGCGCGCGGGCTTCGGCCGCGATGCCGCGATATTGTTCGTCGGCGATATGACCGACGGCGCGGCCGGGCCGCATCCGATCGCGCAATATGAGGTGCATTTTCTTGGCGCCGCGGTGCCTGCGGTCGTCGCGGCGATCGAGGCGACGGGGCTGCGCGCGCTGGTGCACCCGCTGACCGACGATGATCTCGCTGATCATACGACGCTGGCGCACTGGATCGGCGAGCCCGTCGCGCTCGACGTGACGGTGCTCGATCCGCCGGGGATCAATCAGGGTATCGCGCGTTTCGGGGTGTCGGATTTTTAGCGGGAGAGCTCTCTCTCCGTTCGCATCGAGCGAAGTCGAGATGCCCCTCGGCGAAGCATAAGATCGATGGGTGTCTCGACTTCGCTCGATACGAACGGAAACGGGTAATGCGTTGAGGCTTAAGCCTCGACCGGCCCGTCGGGGCCGAGCCGCCAGCCGCAGCCCAGCGCCTTCGCGTCATCGCCGTCGGATAACGCCGCCACCGTCTGCCAATCATCGGCGCGCAGGCTCGCGGCGAGCGCGGGATCGTGGCCGAGCGGCAGGAAAATGCGGCGTTCGGAATCATCCTCGGCGCCAAGCCCCGCGTCGATCAGCGGATCGGGATAGAGCGAGAAGCCGACCGCCGATTCTTCCTGTTCGCCGACCGGGATCGAATAGCCGCCACCGCGTCCCACTGCGTCGCCCTGACCGGGGACGAAAATCTGGAAACCGAACCAGCTCTGATAGGCAAAGCCGTGGCGCTCGGTGGGGTCAAGCGTCAGCGTGACGCGCCCGCGCACTGGCGCTGCAATCGCTTCGAGCGCGTCGATACGCGCGGTGAGGACGCCGCTGGTATCGAAGGCGCGCAGGTCGGCGATCGCCTGATCGAACGGGCCGGTCGCGCGGAGCAAGGGCAGATAGGCCTCGGCGCCGAGGCGGGTCAGTGCGCCCGCATCCTTGGCGTCGAGCTCGTCGCGCAATTTCTGGAGATCGACATCGACGGGCAGCGGTCCGCCCGCGAGCAGATCGACGACGTCGGGAAGGGTGAAATCGATCGTGACAGGGCCGATCCCCGCGGCCTCGAGCGCATCGATCGCGACAGTGACGATCTCGCGCGCTGCCGCGACGCTGTCGCTGCCGATCAGTTCGGCGCCGACCTGGAGCATTTCACGCGCGGGGCGGAGCTGGCTCGCGCGCAATTTGACGACTTGCCCGGCATAGCAGAGGCGCAGCGGACGCGGCGCAGCGGCGAGCAGCGAAGTTGCGATGCGGCCGACCTGCCGCGTGATGTCGGGGCGCAGCGCGAGCGTGCGCTGCGACACCGGATCGGTGAAGCGCAGCAGGTCGCGCGTCGAGCGATCGTCATCGCCGCCAAGCGTCTCGCGAAATTCGGCGAGCGGCGGCGACACGCGGCCATAGCCATGCGCGCGCATCGCATCGACGAGCGCGCGGGTCACGCGCGACGCGGCCTCCGCCTGTTGCGGGAGGCGGTCGCGCAGACCTTCGGGTAGCAGGGCAGGGGCCTTGGTCATGCGTGCGGCCTTAGGATGGT
>JAURVS010000343.1 GCA_030655355.1 Sphingopyxis sp. | reverse complement strand
GAAAAGGAGAATGCCAATGAGCACGTCGCACCTTTCCACCTTGAAGTCCCGCCACGCGGACATCGATGCGAAACTTGCGAATGAAGAGCGCCGCCCCGCCCCCGATACCGGATTGGTCGCACAGCTCAAAAAGCAGAAACTCAAACTGAAAGAAGAAATGCTCGCGACCGGTTGACGGCTGCCAGCGCTATCGCCTCGCTGATGTCCCCGGTTCGGGGTGCATCAGCGTCGGCGGTAGGTCGAAACCGGCTCGCGGCCGGTACGCCGAAGATGCGGCGGTAAATCAGATTCGGACACAATCTGGCGGCGGACGGCCTGCGGGTCGATCAACCGGTCGAACGCGATGCCGAACTTCCCCTCACCTGCCCAAATGACGCGACCCGGAACCGGGCCGACGTTGCGCAGATCGACTTCGACCGTCGTGCCCTGCGTAATCTTCAGCTTGGCTTCGGCCAGCATCCCCCCAGGCGACAGATTGCGCACGCGCACAACGATCGGATCGGCAGTTCCGGGCAGAATCAGGCCCGCCTGCATGAACAGACTGTCCCGATCGGCTCCGCGAGACAGCGCCGCGACTTCTTCGTCTACCGATGTGGGTCCTTGCGAATCCATTTTGCGCCCCGTTCCTCTTGAATTGAGGAGCGGAATCTAGAGCCCGGTCGTTGCAATATCGTAAATGGGCCATTGACCCTGCGCGATTAATCTTCGCGCGAAATCCGTTCGTTGCGCTCGTGGCGCTCCTGCGCTTCCAGCGTCATCGTCGCGATCGGCCGCGCTTGCAGCCGGGCGAGCGAAATCGGCTCACCGGTCACCGCGCAATAGCCATATTCGCCTTCTTCGATGCGGCGGATCGCCGAATCGATCTTGGCGATCAGCTTGCGCTGGCGGTCGCGCGTGCGCAGTTCGATCGCCCAGTCGGTCTCGCTCGACGCACGGTCGGCGAGGTCGGGCTCGCGAAGCGGGCCATCCTGCAGATGTGCGAGCGTCGATTCGGATTCGGAGAGGATCGATTTTTTCCAGGCGAGAAGAAGGCCGCGGAAATAATCCTGCTGCCGTTCATTCATAAACTCTTCGTTGTCGTTGGGGACATAGTCCGAATCGAGATTGGATTTGGCTTCGCGAAGCGCGTCAGCGCCAACGTCGGCAATCTTGGTCGGCATGAGGGGCCCTCGCGTCCTTTCCTGTCACCCCGCGGGCCGCCAAGCGGTGCGGGGAGTGGCGCGCCTATAACCAGCCGCTGGCCGCGATACAAGCGCCGAAGAAGCGGATAGCGACAAGCCGTGAAGCGCGGATGAACCGGCGCCGACTGGCGCGTGATAACGTTCCATGCTCACGGCCTTCTCAAGCTGGCCGCACGGCGGGCAATTTAGGCCCGAAGCTTAACCAATCCGACAGAATTATTGCAAATCCCGTACTGTTTTGGGACAAATACATTGATTTTCATTGATTTCCCGTTCCTTTTCCCGCTCTCGGACAGCCAAACGCGGTTAACGCAATTGCCGTGTTCATAAAGCTTTGGCCTTTTAGGTTATAGCGAATGTGAAATCGGGTGTCGGTCGGTGACGCTTCGCAGCTGCAACGGGAAAGAAAGAGAAACCTATGTCTGTCCGAATGGCTCTCGCCAAGCTTTGCGCCTGCACCTGCGGCGGCGCGATCATTGGCAGTGGCGCGATGCAGATTGCGGACGTTCCCGCGGCGCGTGCGCAAACGGTGAAATCCTGCTCGCCTTGCGCTGGCAAGAAAGTGGTTCGCAAGCGCCACGCCGCACGCAAACCGGTCAAGCGGATACGCCGCGTCGTGACGACGAAACGCATCATTCGCACTGCGACCCCGCAGACGCAGGTCGTGACGCAGACGATCCCGCTCCCCCCGATCCCCTACGCGCCTTTCCCGCGCGGCGGCTTTGAAGGCGGCGGCGGCAGCGGCGGCAGCGGCGTGACCGTTATCGGCGGCGGCTTTGGCGGCGGTTTCGGCGGCGGCTTCTTTGGCGGTTTCTTCGGTGGCAGCAGCGGCGGCGGCGGGAGCAGCGGCAGCATCGTCGTGACCTCGACGACGACCGGCGGGCTGAGCACCACCTCCAGCACCTCTTCGGGTGTCTCGACCTCGACCGGGGGCGTATCGACGTCGACGGGCGGCGTCAGCACCTCCACCGGCGGCGTGTCGACTTCGACCGGCGGCGTTTCGACGTCGACGGGCGGGGTATCGACCTCAACCTCGACCGGCGGCGTATCGACCTCGACCGGCGGTGTCAGCACCTCGACGTCGTCGGGCAATGTTTCGACGTCGTCGGGCAACGTCAGCACCTCCTCGTCAAGCAGCAGCTCGTCGTCGAGTTCCTCGTCGTCCTCATCCTCCTCATCGTCGAGCTCATCCTCGTCGGGCGGCTCGTCAAAGGGCGGCAGCTCGCACGGCAGTTCGGGCTGGGGCAGCTCTTCAAAGGGCGGCTCGTCGCACGGCAGCTCGGGCTGGGGCAGTTCGTCGAAGGGCGGCAGCTCGTCGAGCAGCTCGGGCGGATCGAGCAGCAGCTCGTCGTCGAGTTCTTCGTCCTCCTCTACGTCGAGCGGCGCAACCTCGTCGGGCGCCACCGGCAGCACCAGCAGCTTCGGTTCGACCGGCAGCACCAGTTCCTCGTCGTCGAGCAGCAGCTCGTCCTCCAGCTCGTCGTCTTCGTCGAGCTCGGGGGGCAGCAGCAGCCATGGCGGCTCGTCGGGCGATCCGACCCCCGTTCCGGCACCGCCGATGATGCTCTTGTTCGGTGCAGCAGCAGCCGCGCTTGTCGCGCGCCGCCGCGCAGCGAACCGCAACGACGATGACGCAAACGCGGCGTAAGAAATCCACTGGTGGTTTGGGGGGCTAACCCGGACCTCAGACCTAAGGGCCGCCCTCCGGGGCGGCCTTTTTTCGGTCCACGCCAAACAGTTTGCCATTCGGAAAAGCATTGATTATGGTTTGCCATATGGTGAACCAAACAGTCCCTCTCGACTCGCTCTTTCACGCGCTCGCCGATCCGACCCGCCGCGCAGTGGTCAGCCGCCTGCTCAAAGGCGCTGCGCCAGTAAAAACATTGTCCGAGCCGTTCGCAATGGGCCTGCCCGCTTTTATGAAACATCTCTCGGTGCTCGAGGCATCGGGGCTGATCCACACCGAAAAACGCGGCCGTGTCCGCACCTGCCGCGTCGACGCCGCCGCGCTCGCTGCGGCCGAGGGCTGGCTTCAGCAGCAACGCACCATCTGGCAGGACCGCACCGACCGGCTCGCCGATTTCGTCGAATCGCAACATTCCGGGAGCAAGACATGACCGACAAGAGCGAACTGACCATCTCACGCCTCATTGCGGCGCCGCCATCAACAGTGTGGGCCGCGTGGAGCATCCCCGCCAATCTCGAAAAATGGTGGATCCCCGCCCCCATCGAATGCCAGGTCGTGACGCTCGACCTGCGCCCCGGCGGCGGTTTTGTGACGCGGATGCGCGACGAGGGCGCGACCGATTTTCAGCCGCACGTCGATGGCTGCTTCCTCGAAGCGATCCCCGAACAACGGATCGTCTTCACCACGGTGATGACCGAAGGCTGGCAGCCCACCGATCCATGGCTCGCGATCACTGCGATCCTGACGTTCGAGGCAAAGGATGGCGGCACGCTCTATTCGGCGCGCGTGCTGCACAAGACGCCCGAGGACAGCGCGAAGCACAAGGAGATGGGCTTCTACGAAGGCTGGGGCACCGCGATCGGCCAGTTGGCGAATTTGGTGGAACGCTGACCACCCCTCGCTGCCGCGCAGCGCAGGGAGGATCAGCAACAGACTTGCACCATCGGAACCGCGACGCCATAGCGCGGCCATGCACGATATCCGCCTGATCCGGGAAAATCCCGAAGCGTTCGACGCCGGCCTCGCGCGCCGCGGCCTCGAACCCCTGTCCGCCCAGATCGTGGCGGCCGATGCGTCGCTGCGCGCATTGCAGACCGAGATTCAGGGCTCGCTCGCGCGCCGCAATGAAGCGTCGAAGCTGATCGGCCAGGCGATGGCTCAGGGCGACAAGGAAAAGGCCGAGGCGCTGAAAGCCGAGGTCGCCGACCTCAAGACCTCGCTCCCCGCGAAGGAAGACGCCGAACGCGAGCAGCTTGCCGCGCTGCAGGACATTCTCGCCGCGCTCCCGAACATCCCCGCCGACGGTGTCCCCGAAGGCGAGGACGAAGACGGCAACGTCGAGATTAGCCGCTGGGGCACGCCGCGCACCTTCGACTTCAAGCCGCAGGAACATGCCGATTTCGCCCCCGCGCTCGGCCTCGATTTCGAAACCGCCGCAAAGATGTCGGGCGCGCGCTTCGCCTTTCTGAAAGGTCAGATGGCGCGGCTCGAACGCGCGATCGGGCAATTCATGATCGACAAGCAGACGATCGAGGCTGGCTATACCGAATGCGCGACCCCGCTGATGGTCCGCGACGAAGCCGCCTATGGCACGACGCAGCTTCCGAAATTCCGTGAGGATCTGTTCCAGACCACCGACGGACGCTGGCTTATCTCGACCTCCGAGATGAGCCTGACCAATGCGGTGCGCGAGGAAATCCTGCCCGAGGCCGATCTGCCGATCCGCATGACCGCGCTCACCCCCTGCTTCCGCTCCGAAGCCGGGTCGGCCGGGCGCGACACGCGCGGCTATATCCGCCAGCACCAGTTCTGGAAGGTCGAGCTCGTTTCGATCGTTCGCCCCGAGGACAGCGACGCCGAGCTCGAACGCAAGACGCGCGCCGCCGAAACGATCCTCGAAGCGCTTGAACTGCCCTACCGCAAGATGCTGCTGTGCAGTGGCGACATGGGCTTTTCGGCGCGCCGGACCTATGATCTCGAAGTCTGGTTGCCGGGCCAGAACGCCTATCGCGAGATTTCGAGCTGTTCGACCTGCGGCGATTTTCAGGCGCGGCGCATGAACGCACGCTTCCGCCGCGAAGGCGGCAAGAGCAACGAGTTCGTCCACACGCTCAACGGCTCGGGCCTCGCGGTCGGCCGCACGCTCGTCGCCGTGCTGGAAAATTATCAGCAAGCCGACGGCAGCGTCACAATTCCCGATGCCCTGCTTCCCTATATGGGAGGCATCACGAAGCTTACACCCTGAACCGTCATTGCGAGCGCAGCGAAGCAATCTCCAGCCTTCGACCAAGCGTTACCGTCCCGCTGGAGATTGCTTCGTCGCTGCGCTCCTCGCAATGACGCCCAGTCTGGATCAAGTTCATGCGCATCCTCCTCACCAACGACGACGGCTATCACGCCCCCGGCATGGCGGTTCTCGAAGCGATCGCGCGCGAGCTCAGCGATGATATCTGGGTCTGCGCCCCCGCCGAGGAACAGTCGGGAGCCGGACACTCGCTCACGCTCTCGCGCCCCGTCCGCATTCGCGAACATGGCGAGCGCCGCTGGTCGTGCAGCGGCACCCCAACCGATTCGGTGATGATGGCGATCGGCAAGCTGATGCCCGAAAAGCCCGACCTGATCCTCTCGGGGGTCAATCGCGGCGCGAACCTTGGCGACGATGTCACCTATTCGGGCACCGTCTCGGCAGCGATCGAAGGCGCGCTCGCAGGTATCCCGTCGATCGCGCTTAGCCAGGTTTATGCCAAGGAAGGCATGGGCGACAGCGTGCCGTTCGAAACCGCGGCCGCGTGGGGCGCGAAAGTGCTGCGTCCGCTGCTCGCGATGCAGATGGCGCCGCGCACGATGATCAACATCAACTTCCCCGCGATTCCGGCCGACGCAGTGCAAGGCATTCGCGTCACGCGTCAGGGATTTCATGACTATGCTCGCGGGTCGATCGTCGAAGGCACCGACCCGCGCGGATACCGCTATTACTGGTTCGGCCTCCACGGCATCGAACATTCGCCGGGCCACGACAGCGACCTAGAGGCGATCGTCGACAATTATATTTCGGTCACCCCGCTCCAGCTCGACCTGACGCATGATGCGTCGCTTGCGGCGCTGCGCGGCGCTTATGGATCAGCGGACTAGCGTTAGCCCGTCGGCTTTGGCACAAGTAGGCCAATGAGCCGAAAATCGTCCGACAAGCTGAAGCTGCAGCACCGGTTCCAACCGCTCAAACGTGCGAGTCACTGGCCGATCTGGGCCGACGTCATCACGCGGCTCGGCGTCGCCTTCTTCCTCATCGGCATCGTCGTGCTCGTCCACTGGATCGATCGTGCGGGGTTGAAGGACAGCCACGACGGGCAGATCAGCTTCCTCGACGTCGTCTATTTCACGATGATCTCGGTCACCACCACCGGCTTTGGCGACATCGCGCCGGTGTCCGATCGCTCGCGATTGATCGAGGCAGTGATCGTCACGCCGATCCGTATCGCGGTGCTCTTCATTTTTGTCGGCACCGCTTATAATTTCGTCCTCAAACGCACATGGGAAAAATGGCGCATGGCCCGCATCCAGGCAAAGCTCACCAACCATATCGTCGTGCTGGGCTATGGCACCAGCGGCGCCGAGGCGGTTCGCGAACTCATCGCGCGCGGGACCGATCCGGCCTGTATCGTCGTGATCGATCAGGCGGGCCAGCGGATCGCCGCTGCGGAAGCTGCGGGGTGCAATGTGCTGCAAGGCGATGCGTCGAACGACGACACGCTGGTCGATGTCCACATCGCCAAGGCACAGTCGGTACTGGTGTCGGCCGGGCGCGATGACACTTCGATCCTGATGGTCCTCACCGTCCGGCACCTGTCACCCAAAGTGCCGATCAGCGTCGTCATTCGCGCGCAGGATAATGAGTTGCTCGCGCGGCAGGCGGGCGCCAACAATGTGATCAACCCGGTCAGCTTCACCGGACTGCTGCTCGCAGGTTCGGCGCAAGGCGCGCATGTCGCCGATTATATGGCCGACCTCGCTGCCGTCGGCGGCAAGGTCCAGCTCCGCGAACGCCCGGTCAGCGGCGAGGAAGTCGGCAGCAGTCTCGACCGGCTGGCAAGCGGCGGCCGCGGTCTGCGCATCTATCGCGGCGGCAAGCCCTATGGCTTCTGGGAAGAGGAAACGAACATATTGCAGGCTGGCGACACGATCGTTGAGGTGATCAACTGCGAGACATGTGAAGCCGATTAGGCCCGCCAGTAAAGCCACGCCGCCCAAAGCCACCCGACGATCAGCAACGTTCCGCCGAACGGCGTCACCGCCCCCAGCCACTTCGGCGCACCAAGCGCCATTGCATAAAGCGTTATCGAAAAGATCGCCGCGCCGACGAGCAAAGTGACCGCCGGCCCGCGCGCAAAACCCACGATCGCAATCGCCGCGACGGCATGGATCAACTGGTACATCCCGCCGGTGCGCAGCCACTCGGCCTGCAGAGGCCCCGCCGCGCCATGCGCTCCGAACGCGCCCGCCGCCACCGCAACCGCCGCCGAAATTGCCGCAAATACGCCGATCATTTCATCACCCCTGTCATGCCGCATCGATGCGCCGGGCTATAGGCGGAGGCGAGCGAGAAGGCGATGCCTTGCTAGCTTGCCGCCAGACACGCTCGATCACCTACATGCTACCGCCGAATGCCCCAAGCACAGTCCTCGTGACAAACGCCAAAAAATCGCCTATGCGCCCGGCCGATCATGACAGTCAAAACCCTCCCCACCCAGCCGAAGGTCGGCATGGTTTCGCTCGGCTGCCCCAAGGCGCTGGTTGATAGCGAACGGATTCTGACCAAGCTGCGCGCCGACGGCTATGGCCTGTCGCCCGATTATGCGGGCGCCGACGTCGTGCTCGTCAACACCTGCGGCTTCCTCGACTCGGCGAAGGAAGAGAGCCTCGAAGCGATCGGCGAAGCGATGGCCGCGAACGGCCGCGTCATCGTCACCGGCTGCATGGGGAATGAAGCCGACGTCATCCGCGCGCGTTTCCCGAACGTTCTCGCGGTCACCGGCGCGCATCAATATGAACAGGTCGTCGACGCCGTCCACGACGCCGCGCCGCCGACGCAGGGCCCCTTCATCGACCTCGTCCCCGAGGGCGGGCTGAAACTCACGCCTCGCCACTACAGCTATCTCAAGATTTCCGAAGGCTGCAACCACAGCTGCTCCTTCTGCATCATCCCCGACCTGCGCGGCAAACTCGTCAGCCGCCGCATTGACGCGGTGCTGCGCGAGGCCGAAAAGCTGGTGTCGGCGGGGACCAAGGAATTGCTGGT
>JAURVS010000341.1 GCA_030655355.1 Sphingopyxis sp. | reverse complement strand
GTGGGCGGCGAGCAAGGTCGAGTTTGTTGCGCCGCTGCGCCCCGGACAAACGGTATCGCGCATCTCGCGCGTCGCCTCGATCACCGAAAAGAGCGGCGGATCGGGGCGCCTCGTCTTTGCCGACATCGCGCATGAGACGCGCGCCGATGGTGCGCTGAGCGTGCGCGAGACGCAGTCGATCGTGTTTCGCGAACCCGCACCCGCAGGCGCTCCCCCCGCCCCTCCGCCGCCGGGCGATGGCCAGTTCGATACGGCGGGCTGGGACGCACAACGCGTGCTGATCCCGGCCGAGTCGCTGCTGTTTCGCTATTCTGCGCTCACTTTCAACAGCCACCGCATCCACTATGACCTGCCCTATGCAACGAACGAAGAAGGCTATCGCGGCCTTGTCGTCCACGGCCCGCTCACCGCAACGCTGCTCCTCGACCTCGCCGCGCGGCATTTCGGCGACAATCGGCTGACCCGCTTTGCATTCCGCGGGACCTCGCCCGCGATCGGCGGCGACCCGCTCCACCTCGCGCTACGCGGCGACGGCGATGCCATCGAACTCGGCGCCTTCGCGAGCGACGGGCGGCAAGTCATGGCCGCTTCGGCCGCGCGCTGACGGCGCGCGCCACCACATATATAACCATATGTAGGAAACGCCCCTCCGATAAGTTAGCTTGTCGAAAGAAGCGGAGGCGCAGATGACGGCTGATACTCTGGGAGCTTTCACGCGGAGGTCGATATTGACCGGTGCGATCGGCGCCGCGGCGATGTCGAGCTTCCCATTGCGCGCGCGTGATCCCCGCTTTCGGGTGCCCGCAGTGGATGCGCTGACTCTGACCGTCCTGACCGACAGCGGAACATTCGGCCCCTTCCTTCCCGATATCGATCTTCCGGGCTTGAAGGTGTTGCGAGCGGGCAATGGCAGCCCGCCGGGCTACACGCGGATGTCGCCGAAGGCGCTGATGGGCGAATTCGGGCTCTCGCTGCTTGCGGATTCACGCACAGGCGATGAGTCGCGCCGCGTGCTCGTCGACTTCGGCTACACGGCCGAGGTTCTGGAAAATAATATGACCATGCTCGCGATCGATCCGTCGAGCATCGACGCGTCGGTGCTGAGCCATGGCCATCTCGACCATTATGGCGGATTTCCTGCCTTGTCGGGCCGCGCTGCGAAGCGCGATCGCCCGCTGCCGCTTTACGTCGGCGGCGAAGAGACGTTTTGCGAGCGCGTTGCGATGATTGGCAGCCCACCGCCGGTGATGGGCACGCTGGACCGCGCGGCGCTCGCCAAAGCAGGCTTTGACGTCCGCATCGCACCCGAGCCTCAGCTGGTCGCGGATCAGGCTTTCACGACCGGGATCATCCCGCTTGAAACAACCGAACGCACCGCGATCCCAACGCGAATGCGGCCCGGCGCCGGATGCGATCGCAAAGACCTGCGCAGCGACAAGCGTGATGTCACCGAAGTCACCGACGATGGCGAGCATGAGCTTGCCACCTGCTATGCGATCAAGGGACTTGGCCTGGTTGTCATCGCTTCGTGCAGCCACCGCGGCGTTCTCAATTCAGTCCGCCGCGCGCAGGCGATCAGCGGCATTTCAAAAGTGCATATGGTGATCGGCGGCTTCCACCTCGTTCGTCCGCGCACTGAGGAAGAGGCGCGCCAGACCGTCGCGACCTTCAAGGTGATCGACCCTGACTACATTGTGCCGATGCACTGCACGGGCGAGGTCTTCATCGAGGAAGCTCTCCGCCAGATGCCGCAGAAAGTCATTCGCCCCTATGTCGGCACACGCTTTGTAATGGGATGACGGCGAACCGGACCCGACTGAGCATTTGCCGAAAGAAGCGCTCGTACCGGACGGATGAGGAGGCGCTGACCGCCGCTCGGAACTCCGAGTTAGAGCTGCGGATATATCGCTGCGACCGTTGCCGACAGTTCCATTTGACGAGCCGCACAAAGGGCAAATTTGCCTCTCGGTGAAGGTTGCGCGGCGGGCGCAATCATGATTTCCTTCGCCGCTTCAACTCCTCGGCATGGTCGCGTTCTTCGCCCGTCAGCTTTTGCCAGCGATTAAACCGTACCAATGTCAAACGACCATCGGCAATTGCTGCCTGCACCGCGCAATCGGGTTCGCCGCCATGCGCGCAATTGGAGAAGCGGCACTCTTCCGCCGCTTCGACAAAATCATCGAAGAGTTCGGATATCCCGGCCGTCGCGTCGGATAGCTGCAGTTCGCGCATCCCCGGCGTGTCGAGCAGCCACCCACCGCGATCGAGCCGGTGCATTTCGCGCGCCGTCGTCGTGTGGCGGCCGGTATCGTCGCCCGGACGGATCGCTTGCGTCGCGATGCTGTCCGATCCGCGCAGCGTATTCACCAGCGTCGATTTGCCGACCCCTGAGGATCCCAGCAGCGCAACCGTCTGCCCTTTGCCGCACCATGCCGCGAGCGGCGCAGCGCTGCCGGAATCGCGCCCGTTGATCGCCTCGACGCGCAGTCCGGGCTCGATCGCGCGAACCGCCGCCACGAATTTTTCGGGCGTGTCGGTGAGGTCGATCTTGGTGAGCACCACCACCGGGGTCACGCCGACTTCGCGCGCCAGCACCAGATAGCGCTCGATCCGCGCGACGCTGAAATCCTGATTGCACGACGCGACGACAAACAAGGTGTCGACATTCGCCGCAATCATCTGTTCCTTGCGCGGATCGGCAGGTGAGCGTCGTTTGAACAGATTCAATCGCTGAAGCACGCGAACCGCCGCAAAGGTCGCGCGGTCGATCAGCAGCCAGTCGCCGACCGTCGGATGATCGTCCGATGGCGCGGCGCCGGCAATATATGGCGAGATGGAGCGCATCGGCCCTACCCCCGCGACGGCAATCTGTCCGCGGTGGACCGACATCACCCGAACCGGCAGCGTGTCACGCGCTTCGTCACCGACGAGCTGGTCGCTGAACCACTCGCGCCAGCCAAGCTCTTCCAAAGTCTCGTCGCGTGATGTCATAGGCGCTGAAATATCATCTTTCCATTTTCCGGCGATCGGCCCCATATCGGGACAAGGCTAGCCTTGCCAGTATAGGCCGCGACGACGGCGAAACATATAGGCGGCATCGACGCGCGGTCGAATTACAGCTGTTGCTCTTCGAACGCCATTGACGCGCCCTCACCCGTCGGGTCTAGCTCGCGCTGCCCCTGCGTCCAATTGCGAGGCATTTCCGGAGGCTCAGTGACCATCGACATAACCCGCAGCGTCGAGGCTGTTCATGCCATCGGACTGGTGCCTGCGATGCTCGATACCGTGTGCCGGGTGACCGGCATGGGCTTTGCAGCCGTCGCGCGCGTCACCGACGAACGCTGGATAGCATGCAGCGTGCTTGATGATATCGCGTTCGGGCTGGAACCCGGCGGCGAGTTGAAACTCGACACGACCATCTGCCACGAAATTCGGCAAAATCAGCAAGCGGTGGTCATCTCGGATGTCGCAGCCGACGAATTCTATCGCGAGCATCATACTCCCGCGCAATACGGATTTCGCAGTTATATATCCTTCCCGATCATCCTGCCGAACGGGCAATTTTTCGGAACATTGTGCGCAATCGATCCCGAACCGCGTCGTCTCGATCGCCCTGAGGTCCATAATATTTTCCGTATGTTCGCGGATCTGATCGGCTTTCATCTCGATCTCGGCGACCGCTTGTCCGAAACGCAGGACGATCTTGGGCGCGAGCGCGAAACCGGGGTGCAGCGCGAGCAATTTATCGCAGTCCTCGGTCACGACCTGCGCAATCCGCTTGCTGCGCTCGAAGCGGGCCTGTCGCTGATGAAACGGTCGCCGTCTGAAGAACGCGGAAACATGATCATGACGGCGATGCAGGCGACCATCCACCGCATGAATCTGATGGTCGGCAGCATCCTCGATTTCGCGCGCGGCCGACTGGTGAGCGACCTTGCGCTGCGCGTCGAGTCCGCGTCCGCAGAGCAAATCGTGAAGCAAGTCGTGAGCGAGCTTGAAATTGCTCATCCCGATCGCGTGATCAAGCTGCAGTGCGACGACGTGCCCCCTCTCCTCTGCGATCCGCAACGGATCGGGCAGCTAGTCTCAAACCTGCTCGGCAATGCGCTGACGCATGGCGCAAGCGATGAGCCCGTCATCGTCCACTGCCGCGCGAGCGCCGGCGACTTTCTGTTGTCGGTCGCAAATAGCGGTCCCGAAATCCCTGAGGACGTCCGCGAAAAGCTGTTTCAGCCTTTCGCGCAGGGCACTGAATCGCATCAGAGCGGCAGCTTGGGACTCGGCCTCTATATCGCCTCCACGATCGCAAAGGCACATGGCGGAACGCTCGAAGTCCAGTCTTCGGCTGCGCAAACATGCTTTACGTTCAGCATGCCCATGACCACGGGAGCCGACTGACCGATATCAGTCGCGGCAGGGCGAAGACCTCAATGCCGCCCGCTTTTCGGCACGACCGTCATTTTCGCGTAACATCTCGCGCCTTTAGGAACGGCGGCCGCATCGCAGTCCCTTGCGAGCGCGGCCTCCCCCCTTCCCTGTGAAGGAAATCCTCCCCTTTACTGCCCCGTCCTTCTCGGACGGGGCATTTTTGGTGCCCCCTGTCGGCTGCTCACGCCCTCTTTCCGATCTAGCGCAAGGCCTGTATGTCACGAGGACGACGCCCATCCGGGCGCGTGCCTTGCGACCCCGCCTTTCTTCCTGACAGGATCATGCTGATGTCGTGGCCAAAAGGTACGCGCGCCCTCGTCCTCATCAACGCAAAAGCCCGGCAGGGTCAAAGCGCGTTGCAGCCGGTGAAGGACCGGCTAGAGGCCGGCGGGCTGAGCGTCACGGTCGAGCCGTTCGAGAATCTTCCCGAAATCGCACGCGATGTTGCGCGGCTCCACCGCGAGGCCGATCTGGTGGTCGTATGTGGCGGCGACGGTTCGATTTCATCAGCGGCGCCGGCAATCGTCGAGAGCGGGCTGCCGCTCGGCATCATTCCCGCCGGCACCGCCAACGATCTCGCGCGCACGCTCTCGATCCCCCTCGACTTCGCGGCGGCCGCCGACGTGATCGCAGCGGGCCACCAGCGGCGGATCGACGTCGGCACGGTCAACGGCCATGCCTTCTTCAACGTCGCGAGCATTGGGCTCAGCAGCGAACTCGCACAAAAGCTCGATCCCGAGATCAAGCGGCGGTTTGGCCGCCTCGGCTATGCCGTCGTCGCGCTCCGCATCCTCGTCGGCGCCAAACGCTTCCGCGCGATTATCACCGAGAAAGGCCATCGCACCTCGGTCGGGAGCTATCAGATCGCGATCGGCAACGGCCGCCTTTATGGGGGAGGCAATGTCGTCGAGGAAAAAGCCGCGATCGACGACGGCAACCTCGATCTTTACAGCCTTGAAATGCGGAACCTCTGGAAGCTCGCGATCATGCTGCGCGCTTTCCGGTCGGGCACGCACGGCGCGTGGAAAGAGGTGCGCACGGCGAAATGCGTCGAGTTCGACATCGAGACACGCTCACCGATGCCGATCAACACCGATGGCGAAATCGTCACCGCGACCCCCGCCCATTTCCGCGTCCCGCCGCGCGCGATATCGGTTCTGGTGCCGTCCGACGCCACGTCCACCGCAGGGCGATTCCCGCTCTATCACAACTGACGCCGCCTGATCAGGCGGTCTTCTGGAATCGTTCGAACCGACCGAGCGCTGCCTCGACCTTGCTGCGCAGCGCCTTTGTTTCGGGCACGATCCACGTCCATTTCTGGATCATCAGCGCGCCCGCTTTGCGATCCATTTTCGTATCGATCGCAGCGACGATGCGGTCGCCGACAAGCACGGGAAGCGCAAAATAGCCAAGGACGCGTTTGGCGGCGGGAACATAGGCCTCGAACCGGTGCTCATATCCAAACAGCGCCGCCAAACGCTTTCGCTGGATCACCAACGGGTCGAATGGCGACAGGATATGCGCACGTCTTGCCGGGTCCAGCGATGACAGCGCGTCGAGCGCGGCGGGCTCGGCCCAATGGGTGGCCCGCGCCAGCCCCGCGATCTCGACCGGCACCAGCGCGTTGCACGCGACACGTTCTGCCACCAGCCGCGCCACATCAGCCTTGGCGCGCGCATCGCCGTAGGTCGCGCTCTCGAGGCTGATCACCCCCTGCGTCCGCAGGCCGCGATCGAGCAGATATCCGGCAAATTCGTCGGGCGTCGCCGCGGGCGGCGATGCGTCCCAGCCGAAGTGCCGCGTCGTCAACTCATAGGTTTTGAGCATCCCCGTCCGCGCGCTGATCGTCAGGTCGCCGACCCAAAAGCCATAGTTGAGCAGGCGCTTCGACGGTTTGCGGCTCGCCCAGGGATGCTCCTTTTCCTCCAGCACCTCCTCGTCGATGTCGCGAAGCGAAAGCGCACCATCGTCGCGAATGCGCGCCAGCAGCGCGGCATAGGCGTCGGCGTCGACCTTGGCATAGGAGGGATGCGGCCTGACCCGCCAGGCGTCCATCGCCGGAGCAAAGAAACGATAATCGCCGGTCGGAATATAGGCGAGCGCATGCGCCCAATATTCGAATGTCGTCTTGTCTCTCGACTGCGCCGCCGCCAGCGTCGCGGTTCGGTATTTCGGAATGCGCGACCATAAAATGTGATGGTGGCAGCGCTCGATGACATTGATCGTGTCGATCTGGACATAGCCGAGATGCCCGATCGCTGCTGCCACTGCCTCGGGTCCTGCGCCAAAGGCAGCGTCTTCGTCGAGCCGCTGCGCGCGCAGCCACAGGCGCCGCGCATCGGCCTGACTGATCCTTACCGTTTGACCCGTCATATCCCCGGTTCGCTCCCCACAAATGCCGGTCCACCGACCTCGGTCTAGAACCGGCCGCCGAGACACGCCACCGGTATCGATGGACTCGCGCCACCAACATTTGATCGCGCGCGGCCTTCGCCGAAAGCTCTCCTAGGAGCGATCGGCGATCTATGGTGTGAGGTTGAAGCTGTGGAGATGCCGGGCGGAATATCGCCCACGTCATCATCTTCGCGGCCTCAGGGGCCTGCACCGGTTCCCAAGGCGGCGCGCAAAGCGGCTCGGGAAGCCAGCCGCAATCATCGAGCAGCCGTTCGGCCTCGCGCCCCATGTCGTCCTTCTTGCTCGCCAGTTTGAACTTCGCCTAGTCCTCACCCGCAATCGTAGCGCGAAGACCGTCGAGGTGATCGCCAAAAGGGATCTGGCAAGACAGGCGCGACGTCTCGTTGCGATTGGACGAGCTGTCGAGGAGATCGTCCTCGTCCGAACCCATGGGCGGGATCTTCCCGGCAAACTCGGGCGAGACGTGGACGTGACACGTCGCACAGGAACAGCATCCTCCGCAAAGCGCGAGCAATTCGTCGAAACCATGCTCGCGGATTATTTCCATCAGGTTGAAGCCTGCATTCGCTTCGAGGGCGTGCGCTTCGCCTGCGCGGTCGATGATCGTCAAGCTCGGCGGCCGTTCGACAGCATCAAAACTGTGCAGATTAGAAACTCGCTGGCAGATTGGTGCGCTGCAGCGTAAGAGCGCGGACATGAGGATCGCGATTATCGATACCAGCACGACGCGCGCCGCGATCATTTCCGACGGGCTGCGCGAGGCGGGGCTCGAGAATCTGGTGCTGATTGATCCGGCCGGAGCGGTTGTTGCCCAAATCGAGGACGCCAAGCCCGAAGTCGTTCTGATCAACCTCGAAAATCCCAGTCGCGACCTGCTCGAAGATTTCTTCGCCATGTCCCGCGCGCTTTCGCGGCCAATCGCCATGTTCGTCGATCAAAGCGATACAGAGTCCACTTTCGCTGCGATCGACGCCGGGGTTTCCGCTTATGTCGTCGACGGGCTATCGCAGCAGAGGATCAAGCCCGTCCTGGATCTGGCGATCCGGCGCTTCCACGCCTTCTCGTCGCTGCAACGCGAGCTGGACGATGCCAAGACCGCACTGGCCGAGCGCGCCGTGATCGACAAGGCCAAGGCAATTCTAATGAAACGGCGTCAGATCAACGAGCCTGAAGCCTATGCGTTGCTCCGCGGTCAGGCGATGCGCACCAACCGCCGCATTGCCGAAATCGCCGAGGCGATCGTCACAAGCGACGCGCTCTTGGGAGATATGGAATGAGCGCCGAGACATTCCGTATCGGCTTCCTGCCGCTTGTCGACGCGGCGCTGCCAATTCTCGCGCACGAGCTGGGATTTGCCGCGCGCGAGGGCGTGAATATCGAACTCGTGCGCGACATGACTTGGGCGACGGTGCGCGACCGATTGCTCTATGGCCATACCGACGCCGCGCACATGATCGCGCCGCTGGCAATCGCAACCGCGCTGGGTCGCGACCGGCCCGCGGTTCCGATGGCAGTGCCCTTCGTTCTGGGTCTCAACGGCAATGCGGTGACGTTTTCGGCGGCGCTCGCCGCCGAAGTAGGTCTTGGCGATGGGCTCGGCGATCCCGCGATCGTGGGCGCTGCGCTCCGGCGCGTCGCCGAAGCACGCAAGGCCGCGCACCAGCCGCTGCGCTTTGGTGTCGTCCATCGCTATTCGAGCCACAATTATATGCTGCGATACTGGCTCGCGGGCGTCGGCATCCGACCTGACGCCGATGTCGAGATCGTCGTCACAAGCCCGCCCTTCGCCGCCGATGCGCTCGGCGCGGGCGAAGTCGATGGCATATGCGTCGGCGAGCCTTGGAATTCGATCGCCGTCGAGCGCGGCGTCGGCCATATCGCTCTCGCAACCGCGCAAATCTGGCGTCGCGGGGTCGAGAAAGTGCTCGCGATGCGCGAAGTCGTCGCCGACGAGAGGCGCGATGCGGTCGAGGCGCTTGTCCGCGCGCTCCATTCCGCCGCCGCGCATTTCGTCGAGCCCGGCACGGCGGAGACAAGCGCCGCAATTTTGGCGCGCCCCGAATATCTCGACGCCCCCACCGATGCCGTGCTCCGCGCGATCACCGATCGCATCCGGCTCGTCCCCGGCGGCGAGCCGATCCATTATCCCGACTTCATGTTCCAGCATCGCGAAGCCGCCAACTTCCCTTGGCGTAGCCAGGCTGCATGGCTCTATTCGCAGATGCTTCGCTGGGACCGGATCGACTATTCGGCGGCAGATGCCGCAACCGCCGCCGCCGTGTTCCGCCCCGACATTTATCGCGCCGCGCTGGCGGGGTCGGGCGCGCCCCTTCCGAGTGCAAGTTCGAAGCTCGAAGGCGGTATTGGCGACCCTCTCGGCGCCGGTTCGGTTCAGGGTCGGCTTGTGCTGGGAAGCGACCGATTTTTCGACGGCCGCGCCTTCGACCCCGACGACATTCAGGGCTATCTGTCTGATCTTGATTAGGTTTTTGTAGCGGTCAAATTTTATGCTGCACCTGCGAAATAACCGGTTGCGCCAATAGGGCGAATCAGGCAGTCTTGATGCACTCGGCAAGGATGCCGGGGCGAGATAAAGCGGCTACGGCTCCAATGACGGGGCCGGTCCGCGCGGCAGGCAGGGAGCCTTTCCCTGCACTCCAACAGGCAATGAAGCCGTCAGGATGCGCCCGAGTGGCCGCCGTCCTGGCGGCTTTTTTATTGCCCGTCGCACAAGGGGACGGACGATGACGACTTCAACGGGCGGTGCTTCGGCATCCAAATCGAACTTCTGGACCAGCGGCCACTGGCCCACACTGGTCGCCGCATTTCTCTATTTCGACCTCGCCTTCATGGTGTGGGTGATCCTCGGCCCCCTCGCTCCGGCGATCTCCGAAGATTTGGGACTGACGCCTGCGCAAAAGGGGCTGATGGTCGCGGTGCCGACGCTCGCTGGTGCGGTGCTGCGCGTCGTCAACGGCCTGCTCGTCGACCGCATCGGGCCGAAGCGCGCGGGCGCGATCAGCCAAATCATCGTGATCGCCGGGCTGTTCACGGCTTGGCTGACCGGCGTTCACAGCTTCGCGGGGACGCTGGCACTCGGGATCATCCTCGGCTTTGCGGGCGCCAGTTTCGCCATCGCCCTGCCCCTTGCCAGCCGCTGGTATCCGCCCGAGCATCAGGGCAAGGCGATGGGGCTCGCTGGCATGGGCAATTCGGGCACCGTGCTCGCAGCGCTGTTTGCGCCGGGGCTCGCCAAGCTGTTCGGCTGGAATGCCGTCCTCGGCCTCGCGTGCATCCCGCTGACGATCGTCTTCTTCATCTATCTCGCCATGGCAAAGGACGCGCCGAACGCGCCTGCGCCAAAGAAGCTGGTTCATTATTTCGAGCCGTTGAAGACAGTCGATGCCTGGTGGCTGATGGCCTTTTACGCAGTGACCTTTGGCGGCTTCGTCGGGCTCGCCGCATCGCTGCCGATCTACTTCACCGACCAGTTCCACCTCACCCCCGTGATTGCGGGATATTGCACCGCGGCGTGCGTCTTTGCAGGGTCGCTGGTGCGGCCGATGGGCGGCGCGCTCGCCGACCGGGTCGGCGGGGTGCGCGCATTGATGGCGGTGTTCGTCGTCGCGGCGCTCGCGCTTGCCGGTGTTCCGCAGGCCGACACTCTTCCCGCCGCGCTCGGACTGTTCGTCATCGCGATGCTCGCACTCGGCACCGGAAACGGGTCGGTCTTCCAATTGGTGCCCCAGCGCTTTTCGGCGGAGATCGGCGTGATGACCGGGCTGGTCGGCATGGCGGGCGGTGTCGGAGGCTTCTACCTCGCCTCCTCGCTCGGCATCGCGAAACAGTGGAGCGGCAGCTTTGCTCCCGGCTTCTACATCTTTGCCGGCCTCGCGCTGCTCGCACTCGTCGGGCTGATGTTCGTCAAAGGCCAATGGCGCGCGACCTGGGGCGCGGCCGAAGGCGTGCGGATCTAAATATGAACCGCACCCTCATCTTGCTCTTGGCGCTCGCGCCAGCCGGGGCGGCGCAGGCCCAGAACATCACGCTGAAGCCGCTCGGCGAAGCGCGACTGCGCTATGAGAGCGTCGATCAGGACGGTCTCGCCGCGGACGCCGATGCTCTCACCCTTCGTGTCCGTGCCGGGCTCGAAGCGAAGTCCGGCCCGTGGTCGGCGCTGGTCGAGGGCCAGGGCAATCTGGCGATCGCCGACGACTATTTCGACGGGCTTCACGGCCCCGCCGCGCGCCCGTTGATCGCCGATCCGCAGAATATTGCGCTTTCACGCGCCCAGCTTCGCTTCAGCCAGTCGGCCTTTACGCTAACGGCCGGACGCCAACGCCTCGTGTTCGACGATGAGCGCTTTGTCGGCTCAGTCCCCTTCCGCCAGAACGGTCAGAGCTTCGACGCCGTGCGTGCCGAAATTATGCCGGTGAAAGGGGTAAAGGCGGACCTCGCCTATGCGTGGAGCGTGCGGACGATCTGCGGCATCGACGGAACGGGCTCGCGGCAACAGGCCGTGTCGGGCGACAATCTCTTTGGCAATCTCAGCGTCGCGATACCCGCGGGCAAACTCGCCGCCTTTGCCTATCTTGTCGATCAGGACGAAGCGGCGATGCAAGGCTATCGTCTTTCGAGCCAGAGCTATGGCCTTCGGTTCGAGGGCAGCCAGCCGGTCGGCAAGGCCAAAGTCGCTTATCAGCTGAGCTATGCGCGCCAGTCGGACTGGCACCGCAATCCCAACGATTATGCCGCCGACTATTGGCTCGCCGACATTGCCGCCGATCTCGGAGGCCCCCGGGTCGGCGCCGGGTATGAGATACTCGGTGCTGACGACGGGGCAGCGCTGACCAGTTTTCAGACCCCGCTTGCCACCGGCTTCAAATTTCAGGGATGGGCGGACAAGTTTCTGACCACGCCGCCCGACGGGGTGCGCGATCTTTATGCGAGCGCCGGTTGGAGCTGGAAGGCAGTCGGCCCGCTGAAGGGCGTAACGCTGCAAGCCGTCTATCACGACTATCGCAGCGACCGCGCGAGCCGTGCCTATGGCAACGAGATCGACCTGGTCGCGAGCGCGAAGCTCGGCAAATACACCGCGTCGGCACGCTACGCCAATTACGACGCCGACGGCTTTGCCACCGACACCGAAAAATTCTGGCTTCAACTGGACTGGACGCTCTGATGGAACACCGCCCAATCGACCGTGCCGCCGACGCGCGCGAGCATCTGATCGTCATCGGCAATGGCATGGCCGGGTGCCGCGCAATCGAGGAACTGCTCGCGCGCGATCCCACCCGCTACCGCGTCACGATTTTCGGCGCCGAACCGCGTGTCAATTACAACCGCATCATGCTGTCGCCCGTGCTGGCGGGCGAGAAGTGTTTCGACGATATCGTGATCAACGACGCCGAATGGTATGCATCGAACGGCATCGCGCTGATCGCCGGCGATCCTGTCGTCGCGATCGACCGCCATGCCAAGACGGTGACAACGCGCGGCGGCATGATCGAAAGCTATGACCGGCTGCTGATCGCTACCGGCTCCGATCCCTTCATCATTCCGGTGCCCGGTAAGGACTTGCCCGGCGTGATCGCGTTTCGCGACATGGACGATGTCGACACGATGCTTGCCGCGGCCGATGCGGGCGGCGACGCAGTGGTGATCGGCGGCGGTTTGCTCGGGCTAGAGGCCGCGCACGGGCTGAGCCTGCGCGGGATGAAGGTCACCGTCATCCACCTGATGCCGACGCTGATGGAGCGTCAGCTCGACGAAGCTGCGGGCTGGCTGCTCAAACAGGCATTGGAAGGCCGCGGCCAGACGATCCTGACCGGCGCCGACACCGCCGAAATCATCGGCGACGGAAAGGTCGAGCGCGTCAGGCTCAAGGACGGAACGCTGATCCCCGCCAGTCTCGTCGTGATGGCGGTCGGCATCCGCCCCACGACCGCGCTCGCGCGCGACGCCGGTCTGGCTGTCGGACGCGGCATTCAGGTCGACGACCATATGGTGACAAGCGATCCCGCGGTGCTCGCGGTCGGCGAATGCGTCGAGCATGACGGCCAAGTCTATGGCCTCGTCGCGCCGCTGTGGGACATGTGTCGCAGCCTTGCCGACGGGCTGGTCGAACAGCCGAGCGGCTATCGCGGCTCGGTGACCTCGACCAAGCTCAAGGTTTCGGGGATCGACGTCTTTTCGGCGGGTGATTTTTCGGGCGGCGACGGGTGCGAGGATATTGTCCTCCGCGACGCCAGCCGCGGCGTCTACAAGCGCGTGATCGTCCGCGACGACCGCATCGTCGGCGCGGTGCTCTATGGCGACACCGCCGACGGCGGCTGGTATTTCGACCTGCTTAAACGCCAGCAAGATGTCTCGGAACTTCGTGACCTGCTGATCTTCGGTCAGGCCTTCGCCTCGGGAGGGGGCGCTGCGGACCCTAAGGCGGCCGTTGCAGCGCTTTCCGATGATACGGAAATCTGCGGCTGCAACGGCGTCAGCAAAGGTCAGGTCGTGTCATGCATAGCCAAGGGCGCGCATAGCCTCGACGCAGTGCGGGGCACCTGCAAGGCATCGGCAAGTTGCGGATCGTGCACCGGCCTCGTCGAAAATCTGCTCGCGCTGACACTCGGCGACGATGTGCAGAGCGGGCCGAAGACGATGTGCAAATGCACGAGCTTTGGCCATGACGATGTTCGCCGCGAGATTGTCGCGCAGATGATGCGCTCGATCCCCGAGGTGATGCAGAAGCTGCACTGGACCACGCCCGACGGATGCTCGTCATGCCGTCCGGCGCTCAACTACTATCTGCTCTGCGCACTGCCCGGCGATTATGTCGACGATCAGCAGAGCCGTTTCGTCAACGAGCGGTTGCACGCCAATATCCAGAAGGACGGCACCTACTCGGTCGTGCCGCGCATGTGGGGCGGGCTCACCAATCCGCGCGAATTGCGCGCGATCGCCGACGTCGTCGAGAAGTTCAACGCGCCGATGGTCAAGGTCACCGGCGGACAGCGGCTCGACATTTTCGGGATCCGAAAAGAGGATCTGCCCGCCGTCTGGGCCGACCTCAATGCCGCGGGAATGGTGTCGGGCCACGCCTATGGCAAGTCGCTGCGTACCGTGAAGACGTGCGTCGGTTCCGAATGGTGCCGCTTTGGCACGCAGGATTCGACGGGGCTGGGCGTGAAGGTCGAGCGGATGAGCTGGGGCAGCTGGATGCCACACAAGTTCAAGATCGCGGTGTCGGGATGCCCGCGCAACTGCGCCGAAGCGACGATCAAGGATTTCGGCATAGTCTGCGTCGACAGCGGATATGAGCTGCACGTTGGCGGCAATGGCGGTATCCACGTCCGTGTCACCGACCTCCTCTGCAAGGTCGCGAGCGAGCAGGAGGCGATGGATTATTGCGCCGCCTTCATCCAGCTCTATCGCGAAGAAGCGCGCTATCTGGAGCGCACCGCGCCGTGGATCGAGCGCGTCGGGGTCGACTATATCAAGGCGCGCATCGTCAATGACGAAGCCGGCCGCGAGGCACTCCGCGCGCGTTTCCTCTATTCGCAAAGCTTCAGCCAGAACGATCCCTGGGCGCAGCGTGCCGAAGGCGCCGAGGCCGAACATCACGCACCGATGGCCCGCTTCATCCCGCAGGGACGCGCTTTTATGGAGGAGATTGGGGCATGACGACCGTTGAATGGCTCGACATCGGCTGGGTTGACCAGATCCCGGTACGCGGCAGCCGCACCGTGCAGGTCGAAGGCGGCGACGATATTGCGGTGTTCCGCACCGCAGAGGGCAAGGTCTTTGCCCTCCTCGACCGCTGCCCGCACAAGCATGGGCGCCTCAGCCAAGGCATCGTCCATGGCGGCGCGGTCGCCTGTCCGCTGCACAATTGGCGGATCAGCCTGTCGAGCGGCGAAGCGCTGGGCGACGACAAGGGCTGCACGCCGACGGTGCCGGTCAAGATCGACGGCGGGCGCGTCCTGCTCTGCCGTGCGAGCACATTGAAGGCGGCCGCCTGATGGACGCGATCCGCACGACCTGCGCCTATTGCGGGGTCGGCTGCGGCATAAGCGCGACGGTGACGGGCAAACGGACGGTCGAGATCGCGGGCGATCCCGACCATCCCGCCAATCGCGGTCGGCTGTGCTCGAAGGGCACGCATCTTGGCGAAACGGTCGAGCTGGAAGGGCGCCTGCTCCATCCGATCATCGGCAAGAAGCGCGCAAGCTGGGACCGCGCGCTCGACCTTGTCGCGAAGCGCTTCAAGGAAACGATCTCGCGCCACGGGCCGAACAGCGTCGCCTTCTACGTCTCAGGCCAGTTGCTCACCGAAGATTATTATGTCGCGAACAAGCTGATGAAAGGCTTCATCGGCACTGCGAACATCGACACCAATTCGCGCCTCTGCATGTCGAGCGCGGTCGCAGGCCATATGCGCGCCTTTGGCGAGGATATCGTTCCGGCGACCTATAATGACCTCGACGCTGCCGATCTGATCGTCCTTGTCGGATCGAACACCGCCTGGTGCCACCCTGTCGTCTATCAGCGCATCCGCGCGCGTTGCGAAGCGGGCGCGAAGCTTGTCGTCATCGACCCCCGCCGCACCGAAACCGCTGAAGAGGCCGACCTCCACCTTGCGATCCGCCCTGGAAGTGACGTCGCGTTGATGACCGGCCTGCTCCAGCATTGCCGTGAAGCGGGCGTCGTCGACGAAGCCTATCTCACCGCGCATGTCGCGGTGCCAACCGACTTCTGGAATCAGCTTGGAGAGGGGAATGACCTGTGGTCGGTGGCGCGCACGTGCGATGTGTCCGTCGCCGACCTCAGGCGTTTCTATGAGCTGTTCGCTGCCAATCCGCGCACGGTCACAATGTTCAGCCAGGGTATCAATCAGTCGACCGCGGGCACCGATCAGGTCAATGCCATCCTCAACCTTCATCTCGCGACCGGCCGCATTGGCAAGCCGGGCGCGGCCCCCTTCTCGATCACCGGCCAGCCCAATGCGATGGGCGGACGGGAGGTCGGCGGGCTCGCCTCGACGCTCGCCGCGCATATGGATTTTGCCCCCGACAACCGCGCGCGCGTCCAGCGCTTCTGGGCCGCGCCGACGATCGCGGAGAAGCCCGGACTCAAGGCGGTCGACCTGTTCCGCGCCGTCGGCGAGGGACGCATCAAGGCGCTGTGGGTGATGGCGACCAATCCTGCCGTCTCGATGCCCGACGCCAACCGGGTGCACGAAGCGCTCGCTGCCTGCCCCTTCGTCGTCGTCAGCGACGTGATCGAGCAAACCGATACTGGCGCCTTCGCGCACGTCCGCCTGCCTGCCGCAGCATGGGGCGAGAAGGACGGCACGGTCACGAACAGCGACCGCACGATCAGTCGCCAACGCGCGCTATTCCCACTTCCGGGCGAAGCAATGCCCGACTGGTGGATCATCAAGGAAGTCGCGCGGCGGATGGGCTGGAAGACCGCCTTTGCCTACGACCGTCCTGCCGATATCTGGCGCGAGCATTGCCGTCTTTCGACCTATGATAACGACGGCTCCCGGATATTCGCGCTGCCCGGCGCGGCACAAGGCGGCAACGCCGCTTATGACGCGATGATCCCCTTCCGCTGGGGAGGCGAGCAGATTTTCGCCGACGGCAATTATCCAACCGACGACGGCCGCGCGCGATTGGTCCCCGTCACGCAAAAACCGCTGGCGGACCCGCTCGAGAAATGGCCGATGACGCTGAACAGCGGCCGTTACCGCGACCAGTGGCACACGATGACGCGTACCGGTCTCGCGCCAAAGCTGGCCCGTCACCGCGCCGAGCCGCTCGTCGAGGTTCACCCCGACGACGGTTTGCGCCTCGGCCTTGTCGATGGCAGTCTCGCGCGCGTCGAGACCCCGCAAGGCGACAGCATTTTCCGCGTCGCAATTCATGATGGCCAGCGGCGCGGCGAAGTATTTGTCCCGATCCACTGGACCGAGCGCACGTCGAGCGGCGGACGCGCCGGGCTGCTGCCTCGCCCACTTGTCGATCCCGTCTCGGGCCAGCCGGGGTTCAAGCGGACCCCCGCAAAGGTCGAGCCCGTCACGCCGCGCTGGCGCGGCTTCCTGTTGCTGGCAAATGAACTCCCGGACCTGCCGCCGTGCATGTGGGCGACGCGGGTCGCGGTGCCATCGGGCGTGATGTGGGAGCTTGCTGGGGACGGAGACCTGCTCGCGGTCGAGGCGCTGCTTCCCCGCGGTCAGCGCGTCGAAGCCGACGACCGCGCGCGCGGCACGCGGCGCATCGCGGTCATTGCCAACGGTCGGCTTACGGGCGCGCTGTTCGTCACCGAGACCGGCGAACTGCCGCCGCGCGACTGGCTGATCGCGCAACTGTCGGCGCCCGACGTCGCCCCGACATTGCTCGCAGGACGCGCACCGGGTGTGCAGGCCGACCATGGCGCCATCATCTGCGTCTGCTTCGATATCGGAGTGAAGACGATCGTTGCTGCGGTTCGGGAGCGACAGCTTGTCGATGTCGCATCGATCGGCGCCGCGCTGGGGGCCGGAACCAACTGCGGCTCATGCCGCCCCGCGCTCGCGCGCATCCTTGCCGAGGAGACCAGCAATGCCGCATGACGATTTCACGCCCGGCACCGTCTGGCTCGTGGGCGCAGGTCCTGGCGATCCCGAACTGCTCACGATGAAGGCCGTGCGCCTGATCGAGCGCGCCGACATCATCTTCTACGACGCGCTCGTCGGCGAGGGGGTGCTCGCGCTCATCCCGCAGGGAACCGAACGCGTCAGCGTCGGCAAAAGGTCGGGCCGCCACTCGAAGGATCAGCGCACAATCGACGCCCTTCTTGTCGAAGCCGCCGCCGCAGGACAGCGCGTCGTGCGACTAAAGGGAGGCGACCCTTCGCTTTTCGGGCGCTCAGCGGAAGAGATCGGCGCGCTGGCCACCGCGGGCTTCCGAGTTCAGATTTGTGCTGGCATCACCGCCGCGAGTGCAGCCGCCGCATCGGCTGGAATCTCGCTGTCGCTCAGGGGCATTGCCCGCGACGTGCGTTTCGTCACTGCTCACAGCAGGCGCGGCGCCGCGCTCGACGTCGATTGGACCTCGCTCGCCTTCTGCGGATCGACGCTCGTCTTCTACATGGGCCGCGAGGCCGCGGCCGATATCGCCCGCGGCCTCATCGGCGCAGGCATGAAGGCAGACACCCCTGTGATGATCGCCTGCAACATAAGCCGGGCCAATGAAAAGCGGCTGACGACGCGGCTCGATCTCTTGGGACTCGCGACCCGCGCGCTCGCCGTCGATGCGCCGACGCTGATCCTTGTTGGCGAAGCGGTTCTTCCCCGCGCAGTGCGCGCCATTGCTGCAATCTCTGTCGAAGCTTGCCATGAATAGCCACTTCCGACCCTTATCTGCGCCAAACGAGCCGCAGTCGAACCGGGCCGCCTATTCCACACTGGCGGGCCTGCTCTTCCGCCGCTTCGACCGAGCGAAGCAACCAGATCGCCTACCGCGTCTCGCTGTCAGTCGCTTCACCGAATTACGACGAGAGACTGTTCTGCGCGCGATTGATCAGACCGAACTCGCATTCGGCGATGAGGCGCTTACCGACGGCGAGCGTGTCATTTGGAACACCGGGCTCGTGCTGTCGATTTTTACAGATAGTCTGCCTGACGCCTTCCGGC
>JAURVS010000340.1 GCA_030655355.1 Sphingopyxis sp. | reverse complement strand
GGTGTCCATGGCAAAATTGCCGCGATTGGCGTCAAATTTGCCCCAGCTGCCGAACGTCGAACCCCAGACGAATGCACCGCTTTCTTCGCGGCCCTGCAGGCCCATCAAGGCGTTGCGAAGATGGCGACTGTCGTCGGTCAGGCCGCTGATCGTGCTGGCGAGGATTTCGCCCGACAGGTCACCAAAGATAGCCTGCGCAGTCGCTGCATTCTGTGCCAGCACCGCTTCATAAAGCGCATTGTTGGGTCCAAGCGCCTGCACGGCCGTCGCGACGCTTGACTGGTTGAAGCCCACCGCGACGTCGGCGAAATCAATGTCGTTGCGGTAGAGCGACAACGTGACCGAATTGGCACCGTAGCGAAGCAGCGGATTAAGGAACGCGAGGTTGCTCGTCACCGAACCAAAGGTGCCCGTGATGCCGCCCGCGCCCGTCAGAATGACATAGTCGGTCCGCGCGTTATAATTGCCATTCTCGGCGAGAACCGTAACGCCTGCGGTGCTGGCGATGGTTACGGCGCCCGTAGCGTCGAGACGATCGGCCTCGCCTGCGGCATTGGCTTCGACTTCGTACGTCGATCCGGCGACAAAGGTAAGATCGCCGTTGACGGTCAACTGGCCGATCGAGTTGCCCGGCGCAATGCGCCCGCCGTCACCAACATTTGTCGACCCCACACTTCCGTTGCCGCCCAGCGTCCCCCCGCTGTTGACGGTGACTGGCGAAACGATCGAGCCATTGACCGCAAGCTTACCGCCATTGACCGATGTCGGACCGGTGTAGCTGCTGTCACCCGTCAGATTGAGCGTACCTGCCCCTTCCTTCACAAGGCTGCCGTTACCCGAAATATTGCCGCCAAACGCCGTGTTGTTCGTCTGGCTGACGGTGAGTTGGCTATCGCCGATCACGACGCTTGAGCCTTGGGCGCCGTCGAGGCCGCCAATCGTCTGGTCCTTGCCGGTGATGTCGAGCGTGCCGCCCTCGCCCAAATCAAATTCTGTCGTGGGATCAATGGCCCCGCCGATGCGCACTGACCCGCCCAGAATATTGGTCACGCCGCGAAAAGCATAGTCACCCATGAAAGTCAGCGCCCCGTCGCCCATCTTGTCGAGCACGCCGGTCCCCGAAAACCCGCCGAGGAAGTCATAATTGTCCGACCGGTTGAAGATGAAGCGGCCGTCATTGACGATGTTTCCCGCAAAGCTCCCGTCAGTGCCACCTGCGCCGAGTTGGAAGACACCCGTGCCTTCGGTCTTCACGTCGCCCTGCAGCACGCCCGAGAGAATAAGCCCGCCGTTCGAGACAATCGTCCCTCCCGTGTGCGCAACATTCGCGGTATCGAGTGTGAAAACCGCATCGCCGATCAGTTGCAGTTGTCCGGTCCCGTCAATCGCGAGGTCGGCGAGGTTCGAGACGGTCTCGTCCGAACCGAAATTGAGCACCAGCAACCCGTTGGTGCGAACCGCTGCGGTCTGGATCGGCGAGTCCGTTTCACCATCGCCCAGAACGATCTCATTGACTCGCAATGTTCCGCCCTCGGCGATCGTAACGCTGTCGAACGCGCCGACCTCGCCCGACGTCGACCAATAGCCCGCTGCGACTTCCAAAGCCTCAAAGCCATTTGCAGCAGTCAATTGCTGTGCTGCGGTCAGCTCA
>JAURVS010000325.1 GCA_030655355.1 Sphingopyxis sp. | reverse complement strand
GCGGGCCACGCGGCGCGGCTGGTGCAGGTTGGGATACGGACGCTCAATCGTCATTGCCGGGAGCAGGCAGCGCGTTTCGGGGTCGAGATCATTCCGATGGCGAGCTTCACCCCCGACAGCGTGCCCGTGCTTGACGGCCCTCTCTATATTTCGATCGATCTCGACGGGCTTGATCCGTCGGCGGCGCCCGGCGTTGCCCATCCCGAACCCGGCGGGCTGACGGTGCGCGAGGTCCTTGCCGTGCTGCACAAGCAGACCGCGCCGATCGTCGGCGCCGATATCGTCGAGCTTCATCCCGGTCGTGATGCCGGCGACGTCACCGCGATCCTCGGCGCGAAACTTGTTCGCGAGTTGGCGGCGCTCATCGACCGCAACGGCCCCTACCAAAACTGATTCCTCAAGGAGAATAGCCATGAGCCTGATCGTCCACCATTTGAACAACAGCCGTTCGCAGCGCATCTTGTGGCTCCTCGAGGAAATCGGCGCGCCCTATGAGATCAAATATTATGACCGCGATCCGGTGACGAACCTCGCGCCGCCAGAGCTGATCGCTGTCCATCCGCTCGGCAAGTCACCGGTAATCGAGGATAATGGCCGCGTCATCACCGAGTCGGGCGCGATTACGGAATATCTGTGCGAGCGGCACGGCGGTGGCTCGCTGGTGCCCGAACGCGGCACTGACGATCATATCAGCCATCTGGAATGGCTGCATTTCGCCGAAGGATCCGCGATGACGCCAATCCTGCTGCGCATCTATACGGCGCGCCTTGGTGAGGCTGCCGCGCCGATCGAACCGCGTATCGCGCAGCAACTCGATGCGCATTTTGCGTATATGGAAAGCCGCGTCGGCGACAACGGGCACTTCATCGGCGACGATCTGTCGGCGGCGGACATCATGCTGAGCTTCCCGGCGGAGATCGCGATCATGCAGGGCATGGCGCCGCGCTATCCCAAGCTCGCCGCATTTGTGAATGCCTGTCACGTTCGTCCCGCATGGCAGCGTGCGCGCGAAAAGGGCGGCGCCTATTATGGCTATTGATCGCCGGGGCCGCGTGCTGCTGATGGGCGCGGCCTTGCTTGCTGGAATGTCGAGCGGCGCTTTCGCGGCGCCGCCGACGGTCGCTCCCGAGGTCGAGCGCGAGGTTTTTGCGCCTGAAGGTGTTACTTACAAGCCGTCGCCATCCGATGAAGAAGGCGCGATCGACCGCTTTGCCGCATATGTGCTTGCGCTCGAAAAGAGGGATTTTGCAGGGGCCTATGCCATGCTGCGGCTGTCGTATCAGGCGTCGAACCCGCGGCTCGAGTGGGAAATGAACCAGCGCAAGCGTGTCACCCTGTGGGCTGACGGCCAGATTCGTCCGCTGCGGCTCAGCTGGTATCTGGACCCGGCGGGACAGCCGGCAGGGCTTTATGCCGCATTTGATTTTCGTGGCGATCGCAAGGATGGGACGATGGATTGCGGCTATGTCGTCGTCCACCGCGCGACGCCCGCCGATGGCTGGACTGTGGTGCGCACCGACACGTCGGAGGTCCCCGCTGAACTGATCGAGGACGGCGTGCCCAAGGCTGACGTGTTGCGCCAACTGCCCTGCTATCTGGGCAAGGGCATCGCGACCAGCTTCTGACCGATTATGCAGATCGCGGTCATCGACACTAATCATCTTGTCGCATCGCTCCAAAATGCCTAATTCGCGCGCATGACATCGACCAATGACATTCGCCGTTCGTTCCTCGACTATTTCGCGGGGACGGGCCACCATATCGAAGCTTCGGCGCCGCTCGTGCCGTACAACGACCCGACGTTGATGTTCGTCAACGCCGGGATGGTGCCGTTCAAGAATGTCTTCACCGGCCTCGAAACCCGGCCGTACAGCACTGCGGCTTCGTCGCAGAAATGTGTGCGGGCGGGCGGCAAGCATAATGATCTCGACAATGTCGGGTTCACGGCGCGGCATCATACCTTCTTTGAAATGCTGGGGAATTTCTCGTTCGGCGATTATTTCAAGGAACAGGCAATCCATCACGCCTGGACGCTGATCACCAAGACCTGGGGTCTCGCTCCAGAGAAATTGACCGTCACCGTCTATCACACCGACGACGAGGCGTTCGACCTGTGGAAGAAGATCGCGGGTCTGCCCGAAGAGCGGATCATCCGCATCGCGACGAATGACAATTTCTGGTCGATGGGCGACACCGGGCCATGCGGGCCATGCAGCGAAATCTTCTATGACCATGGCGACCATATCTGGGGCGGGCCCCCGGGATCGCCCGAAGAAGACGGCGACCGCTTCGTCGAAATCTGGAATCTGGTCTTCATGCAATATGACCAGCGCGCGCCGGGCGACCGGATCGACCTGCCGCGACCGAGCATCGACACCGGCATGGGGCTGGAGCGCGTCGCGGCGGTGCTGCAGGGCGTCCATGACAATTATGACACCGACACCTTCAAGGCGCTGATCGCCGCGTCGGTCGACCTCACTGGCGTTCCGGCCGAGGGCGCGACGCAGGCGAGCCACCGCGTGATCGCCGACCATCTTCGCGCATCGAGCTTTCTGATTGCTGACGGCGTGCTGCCATCGGCCGAAGGTCGCGGCTATGTGCTGCGCCGGATCATGCGCCGCGCCATGCGCCACGCGAACCTGCTCGGCGCCAAGGACCCGCTGATGTACCGGCTGCTGCCGTCGCTGACTGCCGAGATGGGCGCTGCCTATCCCGAATTGATCCGTGCGCAGCCGCTGATCGCCGAGACGCTTGAGCGCGAGGAAACCAAATTCCGCCAGACGCTCGACAAGGGCCTGCGTCTGCTCGACGAGGCAACTGTCGGCTTCAGCGCGGGCGCGACGCTGCCCGGCGAGGTTGCGTTCAAACTTTATGACACTTTCGGCTTCCCCTATGATCTGACCGAAGACGCGCTGCGCACGCAGGACATCACAGTCGATCGTGCCGGGTTCGATGCTGCGATGGCGCAGCAGAAGACGGCAGCGCGCGCGGCCTGGAAGGGCAGCGGCGAAAAGGCGTCGGACGAAATCTGGTACGACATTGCCGAAACGCAGGGCGGCACCGAATTCACCGGTTATGGCGCCACGTCGGGCGAGGGCCAGGTGATTGCGCTCGTCAAGGACGGCGTGTCGGTCAACGAAGCCACAGCGGGCGACGAACTGGTCGTGCTGACCAACCAGACGCCCTTTTATGGCGAAAGCGGCGGCCAGATGGGCGACAGCGGCACGATTGCGACGCTGGAGGGCGCCAAGGCGTCGGTCAGCGACACCGGCAAGCCGCTCGGACGGCTGCACGCGCATCACGCCAAGCTGGAGGCAGGGAGCCTAAAGGTTGGCGATACCGTCCAGTTGAGCGTCGATGCGGCGCGGCGGGACCGGATCCGCGCCAATCACAGCGCGACGCATCTGCTGCACGCAGCGCTGCGGAACCGGCTTGGCAGCCATGTGACGCAGAAGGGCAGCCTCGTCGCCGAGGATCGTTTCCGCTTCGACTTTTCGCACCCCAAGGCGCTGACCGCCGAGGAAATTGCCGACGTCGAGGCCGATGTGAATGCGCAGATCCGCGGCAATGAAGCGGTCACGACGCGGCTGATGACGCCCGACGACGCGGTTGCGGCGGGCGCGCTCGCGCTGTTCGGCGAGAAATATGGCGACGAAGTTCGCGTGCTGAGCATGGGCAAGGCGACCGAAAATCATTATTCGGTCGAGCTTTGCGGCGGCACGCATGTCCGTGCACTGGGCGATATTGCTTTGCTCAAGATCGTGAGCGAATCGGCCGTGTCTTCGGGCGTGCGCCGCATCGAGGCGCTGACCGGCGATGCCGCGCGCGTCTGGCTGAACGGCCGCGACGAAGCGCTGAAGGCCGCTGCGGCGGCGCTCAAGACGTCGCCCGACGATGTGCCGGCGCGCGTTGCGCAACTGGCTGAGGCGTTGAAGAAGGCCGAGCGCGAGTTGGCCGATGCGAAGAAGGCGTTGGCGATGGGCGGCGGCGGCGGGACTGCTGGCGGGCCGGCGGTCGAGCAGATCGGCGACACCGCATTTATCGCGCAGGTCGTCGACGGCCTCGATCCCAAGGAACTTCGCGGCACCGTCGACGGGCTGAAAAAGCAGGTTGGCAGCGGCGTCGCGATGCTCGTTGCGGTCAATGATGGCCGCGCATCGGTTGCGGTCGGAGTGACCGAAGACAAGATTGGCGGCATCAGCGCCGTCGACCTCGTCAAGGCCGCGGTCGCGGCGCTCGGCGGGCAGGGCGGCGGCGGACGTCCCGACATGGCGCAGGGCGGCGGTCCCGACGGCGGCGCGGCCGATGCCGCAGTCGCTGCGGTCAAAGCCGCGCTCGCTTGAAACCGACCAAGAAGACGCGGCGCATCGATCATGCCGAGCGGCTGATCGCCGCGCCGCTGGTCGATGTGTTCGCGGCGTTCACCAGCGCGGCGAAGCTTGCGCAATGGTTGCCGCCCGAGGGCGCGACGGGGACGTTCGAGCATGTCGACCTGCGCGCGGGCGGCGGTTTCCTGATGCGGCTGAGCTTCGACGATGCCGAGGTCGAGACGAAGAGCGACGATGATGGCGATGTCGTCGAAGTCTATATTCCGACACTCGACGACGGGAGTCTGGTCGTGTGGCAGGTCGAATTCGTGTCCGACGACCCGCGCTTTTCGGGGACGATGGAAATGCACTGGTATCTGTCGCGGCAGAGCGGCGGCACGCTGGTCACGATCGACGCGCATCATGTGCCGCCGGGGATTTCGGCGAAGGATCATATGGAGGGGCTGAATAGCTCGCTCGCGAATTTGGCCGGGGTGGTGGAAGATTAAAGCTGTACCCCGGCGAAAGCCGGGGCCCAGCGGTGTCGCGCTGTCCTCATGGGCCCCGGCTTTCGCCGGGGTACATATTCTCTAGCCCTCAACCCCCTTCGCTTTCCCCCATGCCCTTGCGGCGGTGTAGCCAAGATAGCCTGTGCCGAAGAGCGCGTAGAGCGGTTCGGGGATGCCCGCGAGATAGGCGTTCATGCCCTCGGCGATGCTCTTGGCCATTTCGGGCCGGGCGGCGGCGATCAAGCCCATCGGGATCGCCCACAGCAACAGCGCATACATGACATAGAGGAAGCTTGGCCGCGCGCGGCTAGTCCATGGATCGGCGCTGGTCGCTTCGGCGACGATCGCGGTCATTCGGGTGCGGATCGCTTCCATCTCCTGGCTGCCTTCCATTCTGATGAGTTCGAGCTTGGCGCGATCGCGCGCTTCGGGGTCGGGAATGATCTTGTCGATCAGCTTGGCGAGCGGGCCGATCAGGCCTTCGATGATGCTCATATTGGCGTTCCTTCCGTCGTTAACTTGTCAAACTTGTCACTGGGGGCGCATAAAAATCAGGCACTTGCATCGTCGATGCGGTTGGCCAGCCAGCCGTAGAGAAAGGCCTCCTGACTAGGACGGCGTTCGGCGAGCGCGACATAGCGTTCGCCCTGAAGCGCCTCCATGGCGCGAAGGAGGACGATCTCGCCACCCGCGCCGCGTGCGCGCAGAAACCCGTCGAGCGCCGCGAGCGTGCGTGGCCCGATGGCACGGTCGACCGCGACGTCGGGATAATCGCGCGCGGCGCGGTTGAGCGCATTGAGTGCGCGCTGGAGGAATGCGGCGGCGGTCGCCGAGCCCATGTTGACGCCCGTATCGAACAACTCGGCTGCAATCTTCGGCGCCCGAAGCGCAACCTTGTCGAGGCCCGGACGGAGCCAATAAAGGCGGCGATAGATGCTCACCGCCTCGCTGCGCGGGAGATCGCGCATGGGGCCGTCATAGCCTTGCTCACGGGCGACGGCCTCGGTGATCCCCCAGCAGGTCGGTCCGCCGCGGTCGGCGGGATGGTTTACATATCGTCCTTCGCGGTCAATGACGGCGTCGATCAGCGCGTTATCATCAATCGCCGGTAATGCGTGTCGTGACATATGCTTTGCTCCTTTGGTTGGCTGAACCAAAAGAACGAACCATATAGGGATATTGTAGGAAAGGCTTTTTACCGATGCGGGCTTTGCAGGTGCGTCAATTGCTTCCCGATCACGTCGGCGCTGCGCTTGTTGATCTGCCGGTGCCCGAACCCGGCCCGGGCGAGGTGCGGGTTCGGGTCCGCGCGGCCGCAGTGAACTTTCCCGATCTGTTGATGACGGGCGGCGGATATCAGCTAAAGCCCGATCTGCCGTTCATATCTGGGCTGGAGCTTTCGGGCGAAGTCGATGCGCTGGGCGATGGCGTGAGCGGCTGGGCAGTGGGCGACGCGGTGATCGGGGGCAACCGGTTCGGCGCGATGGCTGAATATTGCCTCGTCCCAGCGGGCAGCCTGCGCCGCAAGCCCGAGCGGTTGAGCTGGGAGGAAGCTGCGGCCTATGGCGTTGCCTATCTGACCGCTTATGTCGCGCTCGTGCGGTGCGCGCGCGTCGAGGCGGGCGAATGGGTGCTGGTGCATGGCGCCGCGGGCGGCGTCGGATTGGCGACGGTCGATCTGGCGAAGTCACTGGGCGCGCGCGTGATCGCGGCGGCGAGCAGCGCCGCGAAGCGTGACGCGATCGCCGAACTATATGGCCCCGACGCTTTGATTGCGGCCGATCCGGGGTTTCGCGAGGAGGTGAAGGCGCGGACGGGCGGCAAGGGCGCCGACGTCATCTTCGATCCGGTCGGCGGCGATATATTCGACGAATCGACGCGCTGTATCGCATTCGGCGGACGCTTGCTCGTGATCGGTTTTACCTCGGGCCGTATTCCCGAGGTGTCGGTCAATATGCCGCTGATCAAGGGATTCTCGGTCGTTGGGGTCCGCGCAGGCGAATATGGTCGCCGCTTTCCCGACCGCGGCGCCGAACATATTGCGGCGATTGATGCGCTGGCGGCGGAGGGCAGGATTCGCCCGCATGTTCACGCGGCGCTGGACCTTGCCGACTGGCGCGAGGGGTTCGCAATGCTCGAACGGCGCGAGGTGGTGGGGAAGGTCGTGCTGAAACCGTGACGAGCCGAAAGCGCATGGGATAGTTTTGCGACATCGCAGCGCCATTTTCTGTCGGGGCCTATCGGCGGATACGCCACTGTAGAGGAAATGATGTGAAAACAGTGATTTTGATTGCCGCTTCGGTCGGCTTGGCGTTGCCGATGCTGGCGGCCGCTCAGCCACCGCAGGATGGCGGGCGGATGTTCGCGATGGTCGATGCCAATAGCGACGGTAAACTCGACAAGGCCGAAGTGACGAAGATGATGGAAAGGCGTGCCGAACGCAGCGGCGACGCGAGTGCGGCAAGCACCGAGAATATCGACGCTTTCATCAAGCGCGCCGACACCAATGGCGATGGCGCTATCGACAAGGCCGAACTCGACGCGATGCGCAAGGCGCGCGCCGAGCCGCCGCCGCCGGAGCCCGATCCGAGCTGACGGAGCGCTGCGGCTCGGGCTGTGCTTGCGCAACAAAGCTCATGCCGCAGCGATCTGGACCGCCTGAAACAGGAAAGCCGCGCCGATGATCGTGACGATCCAGCGGCGACTGGCGCGAAAATGCGCTTCGCTGATCCGGTCGAGGATAGTGCCGCCGACCATGATCCCGGCCATTGAGGCGATGATCGCGACGGCGGTGACCGGCAGCGGAACGATCTGCCGTGCCTCGGCGCTCAGCAACAGTGCGCCATAGACGAGTATCTTTGCGGCATGGCCCATCGCCTGCATGACCGCCTTCGTCGCGACGACCTGATGCCGGTTCAGCTTCGTATGGATGAAGAGCAGATCGGTGACTGGACCAGAGACGCCCGAGACGAGCGCGATCCCCGTCGAAACAAAGCCGCCGCCGAGCGCGTGCCCGCGATGGGTCGCGTCGAGCGACAGCCAGCGTTCGGGGAGCCAGACAAGGATCGGCATCAGACCGAGCCCGAGGAAAACGTAGAATTTCGTCGGCGTGAAGACGACGAGCGAGAAAAAGCCGATCGCCGTCACGGCGCCGATCGCGAACCAGAGCAGGACCGGCCATGCGACATGTTTACGGTGGAGCAAAACCCGCCACGCGTTCGACGCGAACTGGATGACACCGTGGAGGGCGAGGGCGGTGGTTACCGGGATGATCCACGCGAGCACGCCCATGAAGACGAGCCCGCCTGCCATGCCGAACACGCCCGAGAGGATCGAGGTGAGGAAGGCGGCGACGATGATCAAAAGGCTGGCGTGAATAGGATTGCCCTTCTGCCGTGCGCGGGCTGAGCCTGATCTTCCACAACGGGCCGGGGCTGTAAACCAGCGGACAGGCGGTCGCGGTGGCATGCTCAGGAAAATCAGCCGCGTCCGCTTTAGCGTGTCGCCCGGCTTGAACAACTGATACCGCCAAGGACGCCGCCGTTTCGCATCGAAAGCCTGAGCCGGGCGGGCGGGGAGCTAGCCTTCCTGGGCCATTGCCTTCGCCGGGGACGTGTCACGCTGTTTTCCGTCGGGGGTTTTGAGAAGCGTCCATCCAAGCCCTGCGCGTTCGATCATCGCGAGCAGGATCAAGCTGAGCGCAATCGTTGTTCCCGTTAGGACGGGGGGTAAGTCTAAGGCTGCCACACCATAGACCTTCGCCTCA
>JAURVS010000324.1 GCA_030655355.1 Sphingopyxis sp. | reverse complement strand
TTGCTGCCGGTGCCGAACGGACTCCCCTCCGAAATCGCGGCACTGACCGAACCGCTCTCGGTGGGCACCCATGCGGTGGCGGTCGCCAATCCGGGGCCGGGTAGCGTCGCGATGGTGATCGGATGCGGTCCGATCGGGCTTGCGGTGATTGTCGCGCTCAAGCGCCGCGGCGTCGGCCCGATCATTGCTGCGGATTTCTCGCCCGCGCGCCGCGCGCGTGCCGAAAAGCTCGGCGCCGACATCGTCGTCGATCCCGGTGCGACCTCGCCGCATGACCAGTGGGAAGCGCTCGACGTGCCCGCGACGCTCACCTCCTTCGGGACCGCGCAATTGTCGGGCCGGTCGATGCGTGACGCGATCGTCTTCGAATGCGTCGGCGTTCCCGGGATGCTGCAATCTTTGCTCGAACAGGCACCCCCGCTCGCGCATATCGTCGTCGTCGGAGCGTGCATGGAGGATGACCGCATCCTGCCTGTCCTCGGCATCAACAAGCAGATGCGGTTCAGCTTTGTCTGGGCCTATTCGCCTGACGAGTTCGCCGAGACGCTTCATGCGCTGGGTGAAGGAGCGATCGACGGAACGCAGTTCCTAACCGATCAGGTTTCGCTTGCCGATGTGCCGTCCGCGTTCGAGCGGCTGGCATCCCCCGGCGATCAGGTGAAGATCGTCGTGGAGCCGTGGCGGTGAGCGAGGCGGGTGAAGCCGCGCCGGCGATGAGCGGCGGGATTGCGGCGGTCGTGACCGGCGGCGTGACGCTGTTGATCGCGGGCTTTATCGCGCTGGGTTTGCTGTTCGGGCTGACACCGCTCTACGCGGGTTTCCTGCTGCTCTGGTATTGGGGCAGCATCGATCTGGTCGAGGGTAAGGCGCTCGCGCCGCTTTTGGTTGGGGCGTGCGGCGGCACGGCGACGGCGTGGCTGCTGCAATATGGCGCGGTCCACGGCGGACTGGCCGGCGTGCTTCCGGTGCTCGGGCTGATCATCGCGGCAATCTATGTCCAGCTTCGCGGTTGGCTGCCGTTGCTGATCAACCGGCCTTACATGCTCTATCTGACCGTGATGGCGGCGCCGCTGCTGCAGGCGGGCGAGAGTTTCGCGCATGTTATGGCCGCGATCGTGGCGGCGACGCTCTATTTCGGCGGGATCGTCATCGCAGGGCGCGCGGTGATGGCGCGGCGCACGGCGGCCGCCGCATGACCGTTCCGGGCCTTTCAATCACGCAGGCATTACACCGCGCGGCGCGCGAGACGCCCGATCGCATTGCAACGGTCGATGGTGCGCGACAGCGCAACTGGCGCGAAGTCACATCGCGTACCCGGCGCATCGCTGCGGTTCTGCACGGCTTGGGCGTTGCACCCGGCGACCGCGTCGCGCTGCTCGCGGCGAATGGCGACCTTTTCGTCGATTTTCTGTTCGGCAGTCTGTGGGCGGGGGCGATTGCCTGTCCGGTCAACACGCGCTGGACTGCTGGCGAAATTGGCTATGCGCTCGCCGATTGCGGCGCCGAGGTCCTGATTGTCGATCCGGCGTTCGAAGCGATGTTGCCCGAAATCCGCCGCGAGGCGCCCGCGCTGCGCCACATTCTCAGCGCTGATACGACGTTCGAAGCCGCGATTACGGGCGCCGAGCCAGCGGACGAGCGTCTGCGCCACGGCGATGACCTTGCGATGATCCTCTACACCGGGGGCACCACTGGCCGGTCGAAGGGGGTGATGCTCTCGCACCGCGCGCTGATGGCCTATGCGCTCTGCCTCGCCGGATCGGGAGACGCCGCGCCCGGCGCGTGCATGCTCCACACCGCCCCGCTGTTCCATGTCGGTGCGATCTCGGGCTTCCTCGCGTGCCTGCTCGGTGGTGGACGCCATGTCTTTTTGCCCGCTTTTGATGCCGAAGCGGTGATGGCGGCGATCGCGGACCAACAGGTCAGCGACCTGTTTCTGGTTCCCACGATGTTGCAGGC
>JAURVS010000313.1 GCA_030655355.1 Sphingopyxis sp. | reverse complement strand
TTGCGCAGTTCGATCGTGTCGCCGGGCAACCCGATCACGCGCTTGATATAGTCGATCCGCGACACCGGATGCTCGAGCACGACGATGTCGCCGCGTTCGGGAAGCTTGCCGAACCAGCGGCCACCCTTTTTGGGCGCGAGGTGAAAGCTGACCGAGGCGTAGGACCAGCCATAGGGATATTTGCTTACGATCAGCCGGTCGCCGTTGCGCAGAACGGGCATCATCGAATCCGACGGAATATAGAAAGGCTTGGCGAGGCAGCTGTGAATGCCGAGCACCAGCAACAGGATTACCACGATATCGCGGATCAGCTTGACCCAGCTGCCTTCGTCCTTCGCCCCGTTTCGCGCACCGCGTTTGGCCATTTCGGTTTTAGTCCTTGATTGCTTCGATGATGACAAAGGCCTGCGCCCATGGATGATCGTCGGTGAGCGTCAGGTGGATGTGTGCAGTGTGCCCGGGCGGCGTCATCTGCTTAACCCGCTCGGCGGCGCCGCCAGTCAGCGCGAGCGTCGGTGCGCCCGAGGGCGCATTAACGACGCCGATGTCCTTCATGAATACGCCGCGGTTGAACCCGGTGCCGACCGCCTTTGAAAAGGCCTCCTTCGCCGCGAAGCGTTTGGCATAGGTGCCCGCGCGGGTGAACGGGCGCCGCGCGGCCTTGCTACGCTCGACCTCGGTGAAAACGCGGTTTTCGAAGCGCTCGCCGAATCGATCGAGCGAATTCTGGATGCGCTCTATATTGCAGAGGTCGGAACCGAGTCCGATGATCATGCCGCGGCCAACAGGATGTCATCGAAGGGAGCGACAAGGCAAAGCGGTGTAAGGCCGCCCCTAGATTGCTTCGCTTCACTCGCAATGACGAGGTTTTTGACCATCAGCCTCGCGCCTCGTCCATCAACGTCCGCATCCGACGCAGCGCGGGATCGAGTCCGGTGAAGATCGCCTCGCCAATCAGATAATGGCCGATGTTGAGTTCGGCGAGTTGCGGAATCGCGGCAACGGGGACGACATTCTCATAGGTCAGGCCATGTCCTGCGTGGGGTTCGATCCCATTTTTCCATGCCAGTGCGGCGGCGTCGGCAAGGCGGCGCAATTCGACCGCGCGCTCCTCGCCCTCGACATGCGCGTAGCGGCCGGTGTGAAATTCGACGACGGGCGCGCGAAGGCGCATCGCGGCCTCGATCTGCCGCGGATCGGGCTCGATGAACAGGCTGACGCGGATTCCCGCATCGTTCAGCCGCGCGACGATCGGCGCGAGGTGGTTATGTTGCCCCGCCGCGTCGAGCCCGCCCTCGGTCGTGCGCTCCTCGCGCTTTTCGGGGACGATGCACGCCGCATGCGGATTGTGCCGCAGCGCGATCGCAACCATTTCGTCGGTCGCCGCCATTTCGAGGTTCAACGGCAGATCGGTCGCCGCCTGTATTCGCGCCAGATCGTCGTCGCGGATGTGGCGCCGATCCTCGCGCAGATGCGCAGTGATGCCGTCGCCGCCAACTGCGGCGACGATTTCTGCCGCACGCACGGGGTCGGGATGTTCGCCCCCGCGCGCATTACGGATCGTCGCGACATGGTCGATATTGACGCCGAGGCGCAGACGTCCAGGCTGCGCCGCGCTCAATTCGCGCGGCTCCCGGGCTTGATCGCCTTGGTCGCTGCCAGTTCGGGCGGCAATTCATCTTCAGCATAGGTGGGGAAGTTGATCGCCACGAGCGGGTAGAAGGGCACGCCGAGATCGACATGCCCCGCCGAGCGGTCGACCAGCGCGGCCTCGGCGACCACTTCGCCGCCTGCGGCCTGCACGCATGCCATGGCTTCGCGTGACGAAAGGCCGGTGGTCACGACATCTTCGACCATCAGCACCTTGGCGCCGGGCTCAATCGTGAAGCCGCGGCGGAGTTCAAAGGTGCCGGTCGGGCGCTCGACGAAAATTGCCGGCTTGCCGAGTGCGCGGCCCATCTCATGCCCAATGATGACGCCACCCATCGCGGGCGACACGACGATATCGATCGCCTGCCTCAGGTCGCGCGGCAGCTTGGTCGCAAGCGCGACGGCGAGGCGTCCGGCGCGTTCCGTGTCCATCAGCACGCGTGCGCACTGCAGATAATATTCGCTGTGGCGACCGGAGGAGAGCAGGAAGTGGCCTTGGAGCAAGGCGTCGGCGGCGCGGAATTCGGCCAGGATTTCATCATCGGTCATGTAAGAATTGTTCTTTTGTCCAGTGCGTCGACCGTAATGGGCGACCGGGTTTTGGCGGCGAAGATTATCCAGCCGTAAAATAGTGTTAGAGATGCTTGAGGCAAGCGGCAAGCGGGTCTATAGCGCCCGCGAGTTTCAGCCCCTCGGCCGGCTGCCGCGACCTGTGTCCGGCGGCTGCAGCAAAGGGGGTGGGGCGTGGATAAAAACAACAGGCAACGGGCGGCACTATCCTTATGAAGAGCTTGAAAACCCTTGTAATTGCGGCGGCTTTGTCGCTGAGCGCGGTGGGCGCCGTGCATGCGCAAACACCCGCAACAGCTCCGGCTGAAGCACCCGCCGCGACCGCTCCGGCGAATCCGGC
>JAURVS010000310.1 GCA_030655355.1 Sphingopyxis sp. | reverse complement strand
GCCACGGACAAGCCATGACCTCACCGCTTTATCTCGCCATCGACACCACGCACCTCGATGCGGCGCTGACGCTGGCGCAAAAGGTACGACGCCATGTTGGCGGATTAAAGCTTGGTCTCGAATTCTTCTGCGCCAACGGCCATCATGGCGTGCATGAAATGGCGAAGATCGGCCTCCCGCTCTTCCTTGACCTCAAGCTCCACGACATTCCGAACACCGTCGCCAAAGCGATCCAGGCGCTCCGCACGCTTGAGCCCGCAATCCTCACCGTCCATGCCGCGGGTGGTCGCGCGATGCTCGAAGAGGCGAAGGCTGTGGCGGGGCTGAACACGAAGGTCGTTGCTGTCACCGTACTGACCAGCCTCGACGCACCTGACCTTGAGGACATCGGTGTCGGCGGCACGCCGCATGATCAGGTCGTTCGCCTCGCCGCGCTCGCCCGCGAATCCGGGCTCGACGGCATCGTCTGCTCGGGTCAGGAAGTGAAGTCAGCGCGCCAGGCGTGGCCAGGCGGATTTTTTGTCGTCCCCGGCGTGCGCCCCGCAAATGGCAAGGCGGGCGATCAAAAACGCATCGTCACCCCGGCGCAGGCGATGGCCGACGGCGCCTCGATCCTCGTCGTCGGTCGCCCGATCAGCCAGTCGGCCGACCCCGACCTTGCGGCGCGCGAGATCGAAGCGACGCTTTAACCCCAGTTTTCATTCCGGCTCGTGTCGAGCGAAGTCGAGACACAAATCTGAGCCTGAAGATCGAGCAACGTCTCGACTTCACGCGGTGCGACCGGACAAATCGAGTATTACCATGCCCCCACTCGTCAAAATCTGCGGCCTCAAGACGATCGAAGAGGTCGAGGCCGCGATCCGCCACGGCGCGACGCACATCGGCCTCAATCATTATGAACCGAGCCCACGCTACGTCGACCTCAAGACCGCGGCCGAATTACGCAAGCGCGCCGGCGCGCACGTCAAAGTCGCGTTGCTGCTGGTCAACGCGTCGCAGCAACTGACGGGCGACGCCCTCGCGGCGGTGCGGCCCGATATCATCCAGTTCCACGGCAACGAGACCCCCGAATGGCTTGGCGTCGTCAAGCGACTGACCCCCGCCGAAGTCTGGAAAGCCGTCGGCCTCAAGGACGCCGAGACGCTCGTCCGGATACAGAAATATCATGGTGTCGCCGATCGCATCCTGTTCGACGCCCCTGCCGCGGCCATGCCCGGCGGCACCGGTACGCGCTTCGACTGGTCGCTGCTGAAGGACCATCGCCACAATATGGACTGGGGCGTCGCCGGGGGGCTGACCCCCGCCAATGTCGCCGAAGCGATCGCCGCGACCGGCGCGCCGCTCGTCGATGTCTCATCGGGGGTCGAGAGCGCGCCGGGCGTCAAGGATGTGGACAAGATCGCAGCTTTCCTTAAAGCCGCCGGTCGATGACCGACTTACCCAACAGCCTTCGCACCGGCCCCGACGAACGCGGCCATTTCGGCCAATTCGGCGGCCGCTATGTCGCCGAAACGCTGATGCCGCTGATCCTCGACCTCGAGCGCCACTATCGCGCGGCGCAGATCGACCCCGCGTTCAAGGCCGAGTTCGATTATCTGCTGAAACATTATGTCGGTCGCCCGAGCCCCTTGTGGTTCGCCGAGCGGCTCACCGAACACCTGCGCGAAAGGGCCAGCGAAGGCTTGGGCGCAAAAATCTATCTGAAGCGCGAAGATCTCAATCACACCGGCGCACACAAGATCAACAATTGCATCGGCCAGATCCTGCTCGCCAAGCGGATGGGCAAGACGAAGATCATCGCCGAAACCGGTGCGGGTCAGCATGGCGTCGCAACCGCAACCGTCGCCGCACTTTTTGGCCTGCCCTGCACCATCTTCATGGGCGCAGTCGACGTTGCGCGTCAGCAGCCGAACGTGTTCCGCATGAAGCTGCTCGGCGCCGAAGTCGTCGCAGTCGAATCGGGCGCAAAGACGCTGAAGGATGCGATGAACGAGGCGCTGCGCCACTGGGTCGCCAACGTCCACGACACATTCTACATCATCGGCACCGTCGCCGGTCCGCACCCCTATCCCGAACTCGTCCGCGATTTCCAGTCGGTGATCGGTGACGAAGCACGCGCGCAAATTCTCGAAGCCGAGGGCCGCCTTCCCGACATGCTGATTGCGCCCGTCGGCGGCGGATCGAACGCGATCGGGCTTTTTCACCCCTTCCTTGACGATAGCGACGTCGAAATCGTCGGTGTCGAAGCGGCGGGCGAAGGCCTCGACGGAAAGCACGCCGCCAGCCTCGCGGGCGGGCGTCCCGGCATTCTCCACGGCAACAAGACCTATTTGCTGCAGGACCAGGATGGCCAGATCACCGAGGCGCACAGCATCTCGGCAGGTCTCGATTACCCGGGCATCGGCCCCGAACATAGCTGGCTCCACGAAATCGGCCGCGTTCGCTACGAGCCCGTCACCGATGCCGAAGCCCTCGCAAGCTTCCAGAAGCTGACGAAGCTCGAAGGCATCATACCGGCGCTCGAAAGCGCGCACGCGATAGCGGCAGCCGAACGCATCGCGCCGACGCTGGGCAAGGACAAGATCATCATCGTCAATTGCTCGGGCCGAGGCGACAAGGACATCTTCACTGTGGCCGAAGCGCTGGGGGTTGAGCTGTGAAAATCGATCAACGCCGCGCAATCATCGTCTTTTTGATCGCCGCCGCCGTGCAGGCGATCGGCTTTCCGCTGATCAGCAAAATCTTCGGCTTGGGCGACCGCTTTCAGTCGCCGTCATGGGTCGTCGTCATTCTTGTGTCGCTGCTGTTTGTCGCCATCGACCAGACTGCATTCCGGAAGAAGTCGCTTTGACCCGTTTCGCCGCTACCTTCGCCAAGCCGCAAACCGCGCTTGTCGCGTTCATCACGGCAGGTGACGGCAACACCGCCGCGAACCTCGACGCGCTCGTCGCGGGCGGCGCCGACGTGATCGAGCTCGGAATGCCCTTCACCGACCCAATGGCCGACGGCCCGGCGATTCAACAGGCCAACCTGCGCAGCCTCGCGAAAGGCACGACCACCGCCGATATCTTCGCGATCGCCGCCGCCTTCCGCGCCCGCCATCCCGACACCCCGCTCGTTCTGATGGGCTATGCCAACCCGATGACGATTCGCGGAGGCGACTGGTTCGCGGCCGAATGCGCAAAAGCCGGAGTCGACGGCATCATCTGCGTGGATATCCCCGCCGAGGAAGACCCCGAGCTCGGCCCGAGCCTGCGCGCCGCGGGCGTGGACCTGATCCGCCTCGCTACCCCCACGACCGACACCGCACGCGTGCCCGCGGTACTCAGCGGCGCGGGCGGCTTTCTCTATTATGTCTCGGTCGCGGGCATCACCGGCCAGCAACAGGCGGCGCAGGCCAGCATCGACGAAGCCGTCGCGCGGCTAAAATCCGCGACCGACCTGCCCGTCGCCGTCGGCTTTGGTGTCCGCACCGCCGAGCAAGCCGCGCAGATTGCCAAGGTCGCCGACGGTGTCGTCGTTGGGTCGGCTTTCATCGACCTCATTGCCGAGCATGGCGACGCCGCTGCGCCGCATGTCGAGGCCTTCACCCGCTCACTCGCCGATGCTATTCACGGCGCAAAGGAGATCGCCGCATGAGCTGGCTCGACCGCGTTCGCAACGCCCTGCCCTTCACCGCCAAGCGCGATACCGCCGACAATCTCTGGCACAAATGTCGCCAGTGTCAGCAAATGGTGTTCGTCAAGGAATGGGAAGACAATCTGAACGTCTGCCCGCGGTGCGACCATCATGATCGCATCGGCGCGACCGAGCGTTTCGCACAATTGTTCGACGGCGGACTCCACGAAATGATCGCGGCTCCCGCCGCGCCCGAAGACCCGCTGAAGTTTCGCGACACCAAGAAATATGTCGACCGCATCAAGGCCGCGCGTGCGCAGACCGGCGACCGCGACGCCTATCAGAATGCGGCGGGCAAGATCGACGGCAAGCCCGTCGTGATCGGCGTCCAGGATTTCGCTTTCATGGGGGGATCGATGGGCGTCGCCGTTGGCGAAGCCTTCGTCGCGGGCGTCGAACAGGCGATCAAGCGCGGCTGCCCCTATGTCGCGATCACCGCTGCGGGCGGTGCGCGCATGCAGGAAGGGACGCTGTCGCTGATGCAGATGCCGCGCGCGACCGTCGCGCTTGCACGCCTGCGCCGCGCCGGCCTGCCGTATATCGTGCTGCTCACGGACCCGACGACAGGCGGCGTGACCGCCAGCTACGCGATGCTCGGCGATATTCAGATCAGCGAACCGAAGGCGTTGATCGGTTTCGCAGGTCAGCGTGTGATCGAAAATACGATCCGCGAGAAACTTCCGGAAGGTTTCCAGCGCGCCGAATATCTGCTCGATCACGGGATGATCGACATGGTCGTGCATCGCAAGGACCTGCCCGCAACGCTCGGTCGCCTGATCGGCTATCTGGCGCCCGAAAAGGCGGCATAAGCCACAGTCGGCTATATATTTCTTTCTTCGTCACCCCGGACTTGATCCGGGGTCCATTGGGCGGGCGCGGCGAAAGGATGCCGGATCACGTCCGGCATGACGAGGCTTCGGGAAGTCCGCCGAAAAGTTCATGTTCAAGGTGCTAGATGCCCGACCACGCTCGCTCTTCCGACGTCGCAGTTCAAACCCAACTCGACCGCCTCACCGCCCTGTCTCCGGGTCGCGACATCCTCGGGCTCGAACGCATCGTCGAACTTTGCGCGCGCCTCGGCAATCCGCAAAACGAGCTGCCGCGCACCTTTCACGTCGCAGGAACGAACGGCAAGGGCTCGACCTGCGCCTATCTTCGCGCGATCCTCGAAGCGAGCGGGCGTCGCGTCCATAGCTACACCAGCCCGCATCTTGTGCGCTTCAACGAACGTATCCGCCTCGCGGGCCGGTTGATCGACGATGCGCTGCTCGCCGCGCTGCTCGAAGAAGTGCTCGACGAAGCTGAGGGCCTGCAAGCAAGTTTCTTCGAAGTCACAACCGCCGCGGCGTTTCTGGCCTTTGCTCGCATTCCCGCCGACGACTGCATCATCGAGGTCGGGCTTGGTGGCCGTCTCGATGCGACGAACATCATCCCGCGCCCTGCGGTCGCCGGGATCGCCTCGCTCGGCATCGACCATGAGGCGTTCTTGCTCGAGCCCGAAGCGGGCACCCCCGCCGAACCCGCGGCGCGCATCGCGTGGGAAAAAGCGGGAATCATCAAGCCCGGTGCGCGCGTCGCAACGTTAGATTATCCGCCGCTCGTGCGCGACGCCATCGCCGCCAAAGCTGCGGCCGAGGGCGCGACGCTGTTTTCCGAGGGGCGTGACTGGACGGTCGAGCCCGAAGGGCACGGCTTTCGCTGGCAGTCCGCATCGCATAAGATCCCCGAACCGCTTCGCCCGCGCATGGCCGGCGCGCATCAGATGCGCAACGCCGGACTCGCGATTGCAATGCTCCGTCTTGCGCCCGATCCGCAGCCAAGCGACGCCGATATCGCACGCGGGGTCGCCGACGCCAACTGGCCGGGGCGTATGCAACTGCTCGGCCCCGGCCCCCTCACCGCGCTGATACCCGACGGCCATGACGTCTGGATCGACGGTGGCCATAATCTCGACGCGGCAAAGCAGGTCGCTAACTTCCTCGCCGAGACGCTGGCGCGGCGCGAGCCGATCGATCTCGTCCTCGGCATGTTGGCGAACAAGGATGCCAGCGCATTTCTGACCATGCTGGCTCCGCATGTCGGGCGCGTCATCACGGTTCCGATTCCGGGGCACGAGCATCACGATCCCGCCAAACTTGCGACAGTCGCGCTCTCCGCGGGCATCCCTTCAGCCGTACCGCGCACCGATGTCTCTAGCGCAATGCGCGCACTCGCCGCCGACAATCCCGCGCGCAACATCCTGATCGGCGGATCGCTCTACCTCGTCGGGCAGGCTCTCGACATCAACGGCGAATGGCCGACCTAGCCTAGCTGCGCGAGCGTCCGTTTAGCCCAATCATACATTTCGGCATCGGCCTTGACTGTGGCCGGTGGCAAGCGCTTCATCCGGCGCTCGACATCCTCCAACACCGTCCGGGCACCAGCCTTGTCGCCTTGCCCGATCAGAATCGCCGCCATCCGGCATCGCACCTCGTCACCCGGCACACGCTCGACGATCGCCCGATACAGGACCAGCGCATCGCTGGGCCGATTGTCGATTTCTGCAATCTTGCCGCGCAGCAAGTCGCGACGGTCGCGTTCCGACTGTGATGCCGTCTCCGGCAGGCGATCGAGCGCCGCAACCGCGTCCTTGCTTCGCCCCGCGCCATAAGCCGCCTCCGCAATCCGCATCCCGATCGCTTTTTCGACATGCGGCGACTTATGTTCGGCGGCGCGAAATTGCTCGAGCGCCTGATCATAGCGCTCACGCGCCATCAGCGCGTCGCCATAATCCATTCGGTTGCCGACTGTATCGCTAAAGTCGACCGCATTCTGCGCGTCACGCACGGTCCGTTCGGGATCGATCGTATCGGCAATCTTCACTCGTGCCTGCCGCACGCGCCGGTCGCCCGACATGCCCGGCAATATCTCGACGATCAGATAAGCGAGCACACCGACCATCGGCAGAAAGGCAATCGCCATGATCCACGCAGTGTTTCGGCCCGTACGAAACACATGGACGATGCACATCAACTGCAACGCGATCGAGACGACGAACCAGTGCACGACCTGCCCCTAAACCGTCTGCGCCGCCTTGCCGCGCCACGCGAGCAACGCGCCTAAGACGAAGGCGACAAGCGCAGCAGCGAGGACCGGCATGCCCAGTTCAAGTTGCTGGTACAGCAATACACCGACCAGCCCCGCGACAATCAGGACGAAACCAAGGATGCGCCAAGCGCCGACGGGCTGGCGCAATTGCTGTTCATCGACGCCGACAGTCTGGCGGATGCCCTGCACGACATAGCCCTTGTTCCACAGGACCCACAGCAACAGCATCCCGGGGATCGCTGCGACAACCGTGAAGCCCCAGAAGCCGACCCAGCCGATCTTGTCCGCGACGATACCTGCAGGCCCCGCCATGAACGTCCGCCCGACACCCGCGAAGGACGACAGCAGTGCGAATTGCGTCGCGGTATAGGCGACGCTCGACAGGCCGGACAGATAGGTGGTGAAGACAGTGAGCCCTATCCCGCTCGTCAGATTTTCGGTGACGATCGCCGCGACAAGCATCCAGTAGCTGTTTCCGGTGGCGGCGAGAATCATGAACATGACGTTCGAGAGCATCATCATCAGCCCGGAAATCAGCAGCGCCCGCCCCATGCCGAGCCAAAGGATGAAGGGCGCGCCCAAGGCCGAACCAACGATCAGCGCCCCGAAACCCCACAGCTTGTTCGCCGAAATATAATCGAGATCGGCGAAGCCCAGATCGACGATCATCGGCCCCAGCATCGCCTGCCCCATCGCATCGCCAACTTTATAGACGAGCACAAAACCAAGGATAAGAAACGCCCCGTGCCGCGTCAGAAACTCGCGGAACGGATTGACCACCGCCTCGGTCAGCCATTGGCCAGCTTTCATCCCCTTGGCATTTTCGAACCGGTCAACGAATTTCCCCGGCCCCGCCCACAGCGCGCCGATGATCGCGGGGATGATGCAAAAGGCGGTCAGCCCATATGCGGTCGCCCAGCCCAGTCCCAGCCCTTCGTTCGAAGCGAAATAGATCGTGCCCGCGCCCGCGATCAGATTGCCGGTCCGATACCCGAACTGGTTCGTAGCAGTGCCGTGCGCGAACTCGTCTTCTTCCAAAATCTCGATGCGATAGGCGTCGATGACGATATCCTGCGTCGCTGACAGAAACGCCGTGATCAGCGCCCAGATAGCGAACAGCCCAATGTCGCCCGGCTGCGGGTTGCTCGCACCCAATTGCCAGATCGAGACGAACAACAGCGCCTGGACGAAGAACAGCCAGCCGCGCCTTTGCCCGAAGGCGTTGGTCAGAAACGGCAGCGGCAGCTTGTCGACGAGCGGCGCCCACAGGAATTTGAGCGTATAGGGGATACCCAGCGCGACTGCGAAACCGATCGTCGCGGTATCGATGCCGACTTTTGCGAGCCAGAACGTCATCGTCGCGATCAGCAACGTCAGCGGAAACCCGCTCGATATGCCCAGCAGGAAAGTGATCATCGGATTTTTGCGCAGATAGGGACGGAAGGCCGGAACCGACAGCGCGACCAAAACCAGCCCGCCCAGAATCGCGACGAAAATGATAAATCGACTTAGATCAACTGACATGCCGTCGCTCCCCGCGCGCCCACTTTACGGACGCCTTGTTAGAGCATGGGCCTAAAGCCTTGGTCCTAAATTGGAAGCGGCTATTTATCGGCTGATCGCGCTCAGGCGGCGGCGGGGCGCCAATAGGTTTGCAGGCCGCTGACCTTGCGCGGCGCCTGATTCTGGCACGTCATCGTCTCAACCGCGCGCAACGCCGCGACGAGCGCCGAAGCGCTATGCGGCTTGCCGAGACAGGCCACAGCAATGTCGGCGGCATCTTCGGGGCACTGTCCCGTGACAAGCAGCACCGCAATGCCGCGATCGCGCGCCAGCCTAGCAACTTCGCGGCCGGTCATATGTCCGGCAAGACCAAGATCGAGGACAAGCGCGTCGATCTGTTCGGCGGCAATGATCGGCACCGCCGCCTCGCCCGAATCGACCGTCGCGACAATGTCATAGCCGCTGTGTTTCAGCGTCCGCTCATTGTCGAACGCGACCAGCGGATCATCCTCGATGATCAGCAGCCGCTTGATGCAGGACGGGCGAGACGTAAAGAGCATATTCACTCCCTCTGAGGCCGCCATGAGCCGCTCTTTGCCGTCCTGCAAGATTGCTTCTGTCTTGCCATCGACGAAGCGACACTTTTCCGGCTATGAGCGTGACCACAACGCAACACTATTTTCCTGAATAACGACAAGAAAGCCGCATCCGTTCCGATGACGACACGCCGTCCACCCCGCTCCGCCCCCCGTCCGGCTCCTGAACGCGACGCTCCCAAAGGCCGCCGCGCCGCGCGCGGGGCCGCGTCGGCCCGCGTGGCTAAGCCCGAAGACGGCGAGCATGAGGACGGTCCGCAACGTATCGCCAAGCTGCTCGCGCGCGCTGGCGTCGGGTCGCGCCGCGACGTCGAGCGGATGGTCGAAGAAGGACGCATCGCGATCAACGGCACGGTCGTCGTCCATCCCGCGCCTTTGCTCACTTCGCTCGAAGGATTGACGGTCGACGGCAATCCCGTCGCCAAGCCCGTCTCGACGCGCCTCTACCGCTTTCACAAACCCGCGGGCTGCATCACCGCGGCGCGCGACCCCAAGGGCCGCAAGACGATCTATGACTTGCTGCCCAAGGGTTTGCCGCGCCTGATGCCCGTCGGCCGTCTCGACTATAATACCGAAGGGCTGCTGCTCCTCACCAACGACGGCGAATTCAAGCGCCAGCTTGAGCTTCCCGCGAGCGGCGTCGAGCGCACCTATCGCGCACGCGCCTTCGGCGACATCAGCCAGACACAGCTTGAAGAGCTGGCGATGGGAATCGAGATCGATGGCGTCCGCTACGGCAAAATCGACGCCAATCTGGAGCGCCGCACCGGGCGCAACCAGTGGGTCGAAATGACGCTGACCGAGGGCAAGAACCGCGAAGTCCGCAAGGTTCTCGAGCATTTCGGATTGCAGGTCAGCCGCCTGATCCGCACGCGTTACGGCTCATTCGAACTCGACGGCATTCCGCTCGGCGCCGTCGATGTCGTCCCGCGCGACGAATTGTTCAAATTTCGTCGGCACCTCGGCTGATGCGCGTCATCGCTGGCGAATGGCGCGGCCGCAAACTGCTCGCCCCCAAGAATGACGCGACGCGTCCGACCGCCGACCGCACCCGCGAGACGCTATTCTCGATGCTGACGAGTCGTCTCGGCAGCTTCGAAGGGCTGGTTGTCGCCGACCTCTTCGCCGGATCGGGCGCGCTCGGTATAGAAGCGCTGTCGCGCGGCGCCGCGCAATGCCTGTTTGCCGAACAAGACCGCGATGCGATCGACATATTGCGCAAGAATCTGGGCACGCTCGACGCGATCGCGCGCGCCGATATTCGCGTGGGATCGGTGTTGAGCCTTGGCCCCGCCAAGCGCACCTATGATCTTCTGATGCTCGACGCGCCTTACGACACCGGCGCCGGCAGCGTTGCGCTCGACAAGCTCAACCGCCTCGGATGGATCGGCGCCGACAGCTGGGTGTCGGTCGAAACGATGCACAATGAAAATATCGACGTTGCGGGGTTCGAGATCGATGCCGAACGCAAGGTTGGCAAGGCCAAGCTGACTTTGCTCAGACTGGCGTAGCCGCGACCTTTCGCACCATCATCAGCCCGAGCCAGCTGACCACCCCGGCGAGCGCCAGGTAGAGCCCGACCGTTCCGGTTCCACCCCGGTCCGCCAGCGCCTGCGCAATCAGCGGTGCCATCGCGCCGCCAAGAATGCCGCCTGCGTTGAACGCAACCGACGCCCCGGTGTAGCGGACTTGCACCGGAAACAGCCCGGTCAGCCAGCCGCCGAGCGGCCCATAGACCAACCCCATGACGAAGAGCGCTGCGGCGAGCCCCAGAAAGATGATAAACCAGCTCCCCGACGCAAGCGACGGGCCGAACAGGAAACCGACCAGTACCGTCGCGCCGCACCCCCATGTCAGCACGCGCTGCGCGCTCGACGCGTCGCTCGCATAGCCCGCAAAGATAATCCCGATCGCCATGAAGAGAATCGCGCCAAGCTGAGTCAGCAGGAACTGTTCTTTCGGATAACCGAGCGTCTGCGTTCCGTGCGCAAGCGCGAAGCTTGTCGCGAGATAGAAGATCGCGAAACATGCGACGACCGCAAAGGTGCCCGCGAGCGTCGGCACCAGATGATGACGAAACAATTCGCCGAGCGGCACCGCAACCGGCGCGTCCTTTTCCATTGCCTCGGCAAAATCGGGCGTCTCGCCGATCTTCAGCCGCACCCATAACCCCAACCCGACCAGAATCGCCGACAACAGGAAGGGAATGCGCCAGCCCCAAGCGACAAAATCCGCGTCGCTGAGCCCAAGGCCCAGCAACAGGAACAGCCCGTTCGCAGCAATGAAACCAACTGGCGCGCCAAGTTGCGGGAACATCCCGAAGCGTGAGCGCCACCCCGGCGGCGCATTCTCGACCGCAAGCAACGCCGCCCCGCCCCACTCGCCGCCAAGCCCGAAGCCCTGCCCGAAACGCAGGATGCACAAGAGCAACGGCGCAACCCAACCGACCATCGCATAGGTCGGCAGGAATGCGATCAGCAAGGTCGAAGCCCCCATCAGCATCAGCGACGCGACAAGCGTCGATTTGCGCCCGATGCGGTCGCCATAATGGCCAAACACGATCGCCCCGACCGGGCGCGCGAAAAACGCGAGCCCGAAGGTCATGAAGCTGTACATCAGCTGCGCCGAGTCCGAGCTTTCGGGAAAGAAGAGCGGCCCGAACACCAGCGCCGCTGCGGTGCCATAGATATAGAAATCATAAAATTCGACCGCGGTCCCGACGAGGCTCGCGGTCAAAATGCGGCGATGTGCGCGGTAAGGTGCCAGATCCAAGGTGAACGCCTTTCGATGTCGGCGCCGCTTTGAACGCCTTCCCCCCTCGGGCGCAAGCCGGAATGCGCCGCCTTTATCGTCCTGCGGCCGAAAGCTGCGCGCGGAGCCGTTGCAACTCCGGCCCCGAGAGAGGCGAAAGCCCCGACGCTGGCTTGCCTTCGCGGAGCCGCTTCCGGTCTTTCTCCGAAGGCTCGACGCGCCGCACCCGCACTGCGGCATGCCCCTGCGCCCGGATGCCAAGCTGTTCAGCCGCACCGCGCGAAAGATCGATGACGCGTCCCAGCGCGAACGGCCCACGATCGTTGACGCGCACGATGATGCGCCGCCCGGTATCGAGCGCGGTCACCTCGACATAGGTCGGCAGCGGCAGCGTCGTATGCGCCGCGGTGATCCAGCCAGGGCGGAATTGCTCGCCATTCGCGGTGCGGTTCCCCGACTCCTTTCCATACCAACTCGCATAGCCCACCGCGTCATAAGCCGGGGCCGCGGCGGGCACATAGGTCGTACCGCGGATCGTATAAGCCGGCCCGA
>JAURVS010000293.1 GCA_030655355.1 Sphingopyxis sp. | reverse complement strand
CAGCCGTCGGGGCTGATTTCGTCGGCGAGAATGATGCGGCTGAAATCGCCTTCATAAAGGCGCCCGAACTCGAGCTTGAAGTCGACCAGACGAATCCCGACCGCAGCGAACATCCCCGACATGAAGTCGTTGATGCGGATCGCCATGTCCTGAATGTCGTGCAGTTCTTCCTGGCTGCACCAGCTGAAGCAGGCGATATGCTCTTCGGCGACGAGCGGATCGCCGAGCGCGTCGTCCTTGTAGCAATATTCGATCAGCGTGCGCGGAAGCTGCGTTCCCTCTTCGATGCCGAGGCGCTTCGACAGCGTGCCCGCGGCGACATTGCGCACGATCACTTCGATCGGAACGATCTCGACCTGCCGGATCAGCTGCTCGCGCATGTTGAGGCGACGGATGAAATGGTGCGGCACGCCGATATTGCCGAGCAGCGTAAAGACATGCTCCGAAATTCGGTTGTTCAGCACGCCTTTACCGCTGATCGTGCCCTTTTTCTGGGCGTTGAACGCGGTCGCATCATCTTTGAAATACTGGATCAACGTACCCGGCTCAGGCCCTTCATACAGGATCTTGGCTTTGCCTTCGTAAATCTGCCGGCGACGGGGCATGGCGTTCAAACTTTCTGTCGGAACCAAATGAATGACCCCGGCAAAGCGACTCACAAAGAGGCGCGCCGCCGGGGCGATGGGGGGCCTATAGCGACAAAGCGATGGCACGTCATCCCCGCCATCGCGACCCCGGCCTTACGTTTACGTCAACTAGAGCTTGCGCTGGCGCGGATCGCTTGCGACGATGACCGCAACGAAGGAGAGAGATATGAGCTTTGACCAGATTCGCCTCGACAAGCACGAGAACATCGCGCTGCTGACGCTCCACCGCCCCGACCGGATGAACGCCTTCACCACCGAGATGATGCTAGAGATCGTCGCCGCACTCGACGAATGCGACGCCGATGATGCAGTGCGCGCCGTGATCTTCACCGGATCGGGCGACCGCGCCTATTGCGCCGGCGCCGATCTGGGTCAGGGCGCCGCAACCTTCGATTATGACAAGCGCACCGACAAACAGGCGATCCTTCCCGACAGCATGTCAGCCAGCCCGGTTGGCGAAGACGGCACGATCGACTGGTCGCATCCGCTCATCCGCGATTCGGGCGGGCGCGTTTCGATGCGGATCTTCGACTGCAAGAAGCCCGTGCTGGGAGCGATCAATGGTGCCGCGGTCGGCATCGGCGCAACAATGACGCTGTCGATGGATGCGCGCCTCGCGAGCGACACCGCACGTTATGGTTTTGTCTTCGCGCGGCGCGGCATTGTGCCCGAAGCCGCGTCAAGCTGGTTCCTGCCGCGTCTTGTCGGCATCCAGAATGCGGTCGACTGGTGCTATTCGGGCCGTCTGATCGACGCTGCCGAAGCGCATGAAAAGGGACTGGTGCAATCGGTCCACAAGCCCGGCGAACTGGTCGACGCTGCGATCGCCAAGGCGCGCGAGCTGACCGATCACAGCGCCCCGGTGTCGGTCGCACTGACGCGTCACATGCTGTGGCGGATGCTCGGCGCACCGCACCCGATGAGCGCGCATCGCTGGGACAGCCGCGCGATCTTTGCGCGCGGACGCAGCGCCGACGCCGCCGAGGGCGTGTCGAGCTTCCTCGAAAAACGCCCGGCAAACTTCACGGTCAGCGTCGCGAACGACTATCCGTGGTTCGCCGAGTTTGAAGAGACCCCGCCCTATTGAGCGGCATCATATCTGCGCCGCCCGCGCGTCGCGGTCATGCTGTGCGTGGCCTTGAGCGTGGGTGTGCGGGTGCGGATCGTTTCCAGATTGTGCCAGTTGGCGGTCACCCGATCGCGCGTCAACTGCACCGACACATAGCCGCGATCCTGCGTGTTCGCCCATCGAAGCTGCGGTGAAGCAGCGCGCAGCGCCGACACGCGCGTCGCATCCGGCACGCCGGGCGTATAGGCCTCGAATCCCGGCGACGTGACGCTATGGCCGCCGACTTCTATCCCAGCCGGGCGCCCGTCGTTCGAAAGATCGAACGCCCAGGCATTATGGCTGTCACCCGATAGCGTGACCAGATCGGCATCGGCTTTCTGCGCTGCGGCGAGCAGGCGCGCGCGCGCTGACGGATAACCGTCCCAGCCATCCATATTGAGCGGCAGGCCAGCCTTCGCCGCGAGCTGCGCCACTTCGACCCGGCGTTTCACGAAATCGGGCTGGTCGGCACCGAACCAGTCGCGCGACGCGGGAGGCGTGAACAATTCGCCCATCACGATCTGCTGCGCGCAGACCTGCCAGCACGTACCCGTCTTCACCGACTGGTCCAAACCCTCGAACAGCCATTTCTCCTGCTCCGACCCCATCAACTGCCGTGCGGGGTCACGATAGTCGGTCTCGGCGAATTGCTTCAGCGTCACCGCGACATCGAGCTTGCCCTCAAGAATTTCGCCGAGCTCAAAGGGCTTGTCGCGCGCGGTGATCCGCGTTTCGGGGAGAAAGATCGTCGCCAAGTCGCCCGCCTGATAATGACGCCAGCGCGTGTCGGCGACGGGCATCCATTCGCCATGCGCACGCTCTGCAGCAGCTTCGCGCGCGCGCCAATCGCCCTCGCCTTCATTGTGATTTTCGGCGCCGCCTTTCCAGACATCATTGGCGAATTCATGATCATCCCATTGCGCGATCACCGGGAAAAGCTGGTGCAGCCGTTGGAGATCGGGATCGCTGCGATAGGCGGCGTAGCGCAGGCGATAGTCGGCGAGCGCGACGATTTCCTGCGTCGGGTGGATATCGCGGCCGGGTAGCGCATCCTTGAGCGAAGGATAGTCGCCGACCTTATATTCGTAAAGATAATCGCCGACATGCGCGACAAGATCGATGTCGTTACGCGCCGCGGCATGGGCATAGGCGTTGAACCAGCCGAACGGCAGGTTCGAACAGGAAAAGAGCGCGACAGTGAAAGCGCTCGTCGGTCCGGCAGGCAATGTGCGCGTGCGGCCGGTGACCGACTTCGTCCC
>JAURVS010000292.1 GCA_030655355.1 Sphingopyxis sp. | reverse complement strand
GCGATCAGGTCCATCGATACGCGGCCGATCAACGGCAGCGCGTGCGATTGCCAGGTCGCACCGCCGCCCGCTCCGCCGTGGCAGCGCAGAAAGCCGTCGGCATAGCCCATGTTTGCAACCACAACCTTGCTGTCGCGTCCTGCGGTCCAACTCGCGCCATAGCCCACCGTTTCACCTTGGTGGACGTCGCGCACCTGCAGAACGCGGGCTTCGGGAAATGCGACTTGGCGGATATGCCCCTCCGCTTCGCCTCGCGGCGTCCCACCATATAGCGCGAGGCCGGGGCGGGTCAGGTCGAATGCATAATCGGCGCCGAGGCATATGCCCGCGCTGTTCGCGAGGCTGTACCGCCGGGCTGGGATTGCTTGCCTGATCGCTTCGAAGGCCGTCAGCTGGTGTGCGTTTTGATCGCTGTCCTCGTCGGCTGACGCAAGGTGGCTGAGCAGCGTCTCGATGTAGAGACCTTCGAGCGCGCCGCTCGTCGCTTCTTCGATGCGAAGGCCAAGGCGGTTCATCCCCGTGTCGATCATCACGTCGCAAGGACGTCCCTCGCCCGACGCGCGCCAGCGCGCGACCTGCTCAAGGCTGTTGAGGACGGGCCGCGCCGGGAGCGTGCGCGCGGCGATCATGTCGCTCGCTCCGACGCCATGCAGGACCGACAGGGACACGCCCTCGGGGAGCGGCATCAGCGCCGCCGCCTCAGCCCATGTCGCGGTAAAGAAGTCCCGGCAGCCCGCCGCTGCGAGGTGGCGCACCACCTCTCGCGCGCCAAGGCCATAGCCGTCGGCCTTCACCGCGGCGCCGCATGCCGCTGTGCCGCTCCGTCCGGCGAGCCAGCGCCAGTTGGCGACAAGCGCGTCGGGCAGGATACGGAGACGGAGCGGCGACGAAACTTCGATCATGTCCCGCCCCTATACGGGTTCTTCGGCGGCGCCAATGGGCTGATCAGGCAGGCGGGGTTTGCTTGTCCCACTGGCCCTCGACAGGATCCTTGAGCATGAACGCGGCGACGAGGAATGCGACGAGCACCACGCCCCACGTATACCATAGCCCCGCATAGGCATTGCCGGTTTTCGCGATGATGAAGCTTGCGATCAGCGGCAGGAAACCGCCGAAATAGCCGGTTCCCAGATGATAGGGGATCGACAGCGACGAATAGCGGACGTGCGGCGGAAACATTTCAGACAGCAGCGCCGCAACCGGGCCATAGGTGAAGCCGGACAGCGCGCTGAGGCCGAGCAGCGCAAGGAAGATCACGACGATGCTGCCAACGCCTGGGATCTGCTTGGCGAAATCATAGCCCGACGCTTCAAGCGCGGGTTGCAGAAGTGCCGGATCCTCGCTTGCGACTTCGCGGTCACCGATGCTGATCTTGACGCTGTCAAAGCTGCTGTCGGTTGCGACGACGCTGTACGGCACGCCAAGCTTCGTCAGTTCGCCGAGCGTGCGGCCGCATGCCGTCTCCTGCTTCTGCGCAAAAGGGTCGAAGCTGCATTGCGATCCGGTGACGGTCACTGGCGCGCGTTCAGCCGCAGCCTGTAGCGCGGGATTGGCAACGCTCCCCATCCACCAGAAGAGCGGAAACAGAAACACCAGCGTCGCGGCATAGCCCCAAACGATCGGCTTCCTGCGACCGATGCGGTCGGACAGATGCCCCGCCCACAGGAAGAAGCCCATGCCGACCGCAGCGGCGCAGCCGACGATGATTTCGGCGGCCGTGTCCTCCACCTTCATCGGCCCTTTCAGGAACGACAGGCCCGAGAACATGGCAGTGTACCAGATGACCGTGAGGCCGGCGGCAATTCCGAACAACGCGATAAAAATGCGCCGCGGATTGCCGGGGTAGGTGAAGCTTTCCTTGAGCGGATTCTTCGCGAGTTCGCCTTGCTGTTTCATCGCCTGAAACACCGGGCTTTCGGACAATTTGAGCCGCATCCACAATGAAATCGCGAGCAGGATCAGCGATAGCAGGAACGGCACGCGCCAGCCCCAGCTTTCCCAGACCGCGTCGGGCATCAACGCCTTGCAGCCCAGCACGACGATCAGGCTGAGCACGAAGCCACCGACGACGCTTGCCTGAATGAAGCTGGTGTAAAACCCGCGCCTACCTGGCGGAGAATGTTCAGCGACATAGACGGCCGCGCCGCCATATTCGCCGCCGAGCGCCAGCCCCTGCAGCACGCGGAGCAGGATGATGATGATGGGCGCGGCAATACCGATCGTCGCGGCCGAAGGGATCATGCCGACGCCCGCCGTCGCGATCCCCATCAAGGTGACGGTAACCAGGAAAGTATATTTGCGCCCGAGCCGGTCGCCGAGAAAACCGAACAGCACCGCACCAAGCGGACGAAAGCCGAAACCCACTGCAAACCCCGCCCAGACGAGCAAAGTTTCCAGCGTTGCATTGTCGCTCGGGAAAAAAGTTTTACCGATGATCGCCGCGAGCGTGCCGTAGATGAAGAAATCATACCATTCGAACACCGTCCCCGCCGATGAAGCGGCGATGACCATGCGGATGTCTTTCTGGCTCGGCTCATAGACGGCGCCAGGTACGGCGGCGGCACTTTCGATCATTCAACTCTCCCCGCCCCCGATTGTATGGAGCTTTTGCCCTTCTCTACCGGGCAAGCGGCTGCGCGCAAGCCTTCTTGGCGTCGCGTCAATCTGGTGGCAGACTGCACCGATGCAGTTCATCGACCTTTCGATCCCGATCACCAATGACGTCGTTTCCGACCCACCGGTGATGCGCCCGCAGATCACCTATATGACCCACGAAAATACGTGGGAGCAGATCGCGATGTTCTTCCCCGGTCTGACCAAGTCCGACTTGCCCGACGGCGAAGGATGGGCGGTGGAAAGCCTGACGCTCAGTACGCACAATGGCACGCATATGGACGCGCCCTGGCATTATCATTCGACCACCGACAGCGGCGCATCGCCTGCCCCGTCGATCGACGAAGCCCCGCTCGATCTCTTCTTTCGTCCGGGCGTGAAGCTCGATTTTTCGGACCGCCCGCACGGCCATGTCGTAACCGGCGCCGAGGTCGAGGCCGAACTCGCGCGCATTGGGCATGATCTGCAACCGCTCGATATCGTGCTCGTCAAGTCGGGCGCGGTCTATGGCACCGACAATTTTACCGATCAGGGCTGCGGCATGGGTGCCGAGGCGACGCTGTACCTGACGGAACGCGGTGTGCAGGTCGTCGGAACCGACGCGTGGAGCTGGGACGCGCCGTTCAGCCACACCGCACGGCGCTGGGCCGAGACGCGCGATCCGTCGATCATCTGGGAAGGCCATAAGGCCGGACGCATCCGGCCCTATTACCAGATCGAAAAGCTCACCAACCTCGCCGCAATCCCGGCGACGGGGTTCACCTTCAGCTGCTTTCCTGTGAAGATCGAACGCGCAAGCGCGGGGTGGATCAGGGCGGTGGCGCTGATCGACGGGCCCTAGAGATTGACCGTCGCCAATATCCAGAGCGTCCAGCCGCCAAGTGCGAGCAGCGTCGCAAAGGTCGCGACCACGCCAATCTGACGCGGGACCGGGGCCTTGCCGGGCTCGATCTTGGCGTAAAGCCCTGCGATATGGGCGACGCGGCCGATCAGGAAGACCGCGCCGATGATCATCAGCGCCAAATGATTGGCGCGTGCGCTTTCAAGCAGTCCGAGCAGCAGGATCGTGATCGGCGCATATTCGGCCAGATTGCCATGGCTGCGGCTCGCGCTGATCAGCTTCGCGTCGCCATGATCGCCGAACGCGGCCTGGACGCGCAGGCGCTGGCGCACCGTGTCGATCGCGGTGATGAGCAGCAGCAGCGCGCAAACCGCCGCGACAAAGGCTGTTACCGGTAAAGTCATGGACCTTCTCCCCTATTCCCGCACGCAACCTAACCTGCATGGCGCGCGGGCGATAGCTCAGAAGAGCCGCGATCCGTTCGGAACGGTGCGATCGGGGGCGAAGAGGATCACTGCGCCCGCCTCGTCAGCAAAACCCAGCGTCAGCACTTCCGACATGAATTTTCCGATCTGGCGCGGTGGGAAGTTGACGACGGCGGCGACCTGCCGCCCCTTCAGTTCGTGCTGCGTATAGCGATCAACGATCTGCGCGCTGCTCTTCCGGATTCCGATCGCGGGACCGAAATCGATCTTGAGCTTGAACGCAGGCTTGCGCGCTTCGGGAAACGGCTCGACCTCGACGATCGTGCCGATCCGGATATCGACCTTCAGAAAATCGTCGAAGCTGATGCTATCGGATGCGGGCGCATCCGCGTCATGGCTCATGTGCACGGACTGATCCCCTATTTGCGATATTCGCGGCCCGACTGCGCCAACCGTTGCCGCGAGGTGTTGCCGGGCACCGCGATATGGAGCGCGGGATCATAAACCTTGCCCTCCGCGGCACTTTTCGGTTCGACCCAGATTTCGACCTGCGTCTGACTATAGCCGCTTGGAATATAGCGCACCCAATAGCCGTCGGGGTGCAGGCTCCATCGCGTTGTCGGCGTATCGACACTCCCCGGCCCGCGCGGCGCGGCGCCTGCCAGAACCGCCACGCGTTCCATGTCCTGATAGGCGAGCGCAGGGCCCGAGAACATTCCGCGCATCCGAGATTCCGCCGCCATCACACTGCGCAGCGGTTCGGGAACGCCGCCCGCGACGCGCTGAAATTCGGAGCTTGTCAGCACCGACAAGGCGCTGCGATTGAGCGACGCCATCTGCTTGGGCGTCAGCAACTGGCTGGCGATCAGTTTCAGATCGCCGTTGAGATCCTCGATCTTCGATCGTGAAACGATCGCCCACAGCAGGAGCTGGATATCGCGTTGCGCAATCGCGGGCTTTGCGACGCTGTTCTGCAATATGCTCGCGACAGCATCGCGCGCCGATCCTTTCAGCGGGCCATAGAGATAGCCGTCGCCACCGCCGGGGCCATGCGTTCCGGCATGCAGGCAATAGCTTTGCGCGGTCATGCGGTGATAACCGGCGGCGAGGACAAAGCCGCCGAGCGGCGACCGCGCCAGCGCCGTCAAATTGCCCGCGCGCGCCGGGGGCTTCCAGCTGTCTTTCGACGGGTCGCCAAAGACCGCATCTTTAATATTCGTCGAAACCGGCTCGGCGCCGCCGAGGATTTTCGGCAGTTTTGGTGCGCCAATGCCTTTGACCAGACCGCCCAGCTCACCAAATTGCGCCTGCGCAGCGGTGTCCGCAAACACCAGACCTGCCAGTGTCGCACCTGCCAAAAAATTCCTGCGTTTCATTGATTTGCCCCTCTTGCTGCCCTTCCGGGTAACAGCAAAAGGACGGCTATTCCATCTCCAGAATCACTGCATCGACCGCAAGGCTGTCGCCCTGTGCGGCGTTGACGCTTTTCACCGTTCCGGACTTTTCGGCGCGGAGGATATTTTCCATCTTCATAGCCTCCACCGTCGCCAGCGGCTGCCCCGCTTCGACCTTGTCGCCTTCGCCGACATGCAGTGTGACGAGCAGGCCGGGCATCGGGCAGATGAGGAACTTCGACAGATCTGGCGGGATCTTTTCGATCATATGCTGAGTCAGCGACGCGATATGCCAGGGCAAAACCCGTACGTCGTGGATATGTCCGCGCGTCGTCATCCGCCAACCGGTGCGCGTCTTCGCGACCTTCACCGCCAATTCGGTGCCGTCGATCTCCGCGACAACGAGCCGGTCGCCGGGGGTATATTCCAGCGCGATGTCGATCTTTCCGTCGTCGACCCTGATGTGCTTCTGCCCCAGCTTCACCTTGTGCTCGGTGCCGCCGACCGTCACCTGCCATTTGGCGGGCGGGTCGAGCCGGTCGCCGAGCTGGCCGTCGGTGCGGCGCGCACGATCGGCTTCGGCGCTTGCCATGAAGCCTGCAATCGCCGCGAGCGCGCGGATGATATGCTCATCAGTCTTCGCGCCGTGGAAGCCATCGGGATATTCCTCGGCGATAAAGCCCGTCGTCAGTTCGCCCGAGCGGAAGCGCGGATGCTGCATGATCGCCGAGACGAAATCGATATTGTGGCCGAGCCCCTCGATCTCGAAGCGGTCGAGCGCCGCGATCTGCAGATCGGCGGCTTCGTCGCGCGTTTCGCCCCACGTCACCAGCTTGGCGATCATCGGGTCGTAAAAGATCGAGACTTCGCCGCCCTCTTCGACGCCGGCATCGACGCGCACGCCATCAACGCCGCGCTCGTCGCCTTCCCACGCCGGAACGGGGGTGCGATAGCGCACGAGCCGTCCGGTCGAAGGCAGGAAGCCGCGATAGGGGTCTTCGGCATAGACGCGGTTCTCGATCGCCCAGCCGTCGATCTTGATATCGTCCTGCGTCATATCGAGCTTTTCGCCCGCCGCGACGCGGATCATCTGCTCGACCAGATCGATACCGGTGATCGCTTCGGTCACCGGATGCTCGACCTGCAGGCGCGTGTTCATCTCAAGGAAGTAGAAGCTTTCGCCCGTCGGATCTGCGCCGCTGACGATCAACTCGACCGTCCCTGCGCTATAATAGCCGACAGCCTTCGACAGCGCGACGCACTGTTCGCCCATCGCCTTGCGCATCTTTTCGGTCACGAAGGGCGACGGCGCTTCCTCCACCACCTTCTGGTGGCGGCGCTGGATCGAGCATTCGCGTTCGTTGAGATACAGCACATTGCCGTGCTGGTCGCCGAGGATCTGGATCTCGATGTGGCGCGGGTTGAGGATGAATTTCTCGATGAAAACACGGTCATCGCCGAAGCTGTTGAGCCCCTCGCGCTTCGTCGCCTCGAACCCTTCGCGCACATCCTTTTCGTCGTAGGCGAGGCGCATGCCCTTGCCGCCGCCGCCGGCGGAGGCTTTCATCATCACCGGGTAGCCGATCTCGTTCGAGATACGCACGGCATGTTCGGTATCGTCGATCTCGCCGACGAAGCCTGGGACGACGTTGACGCCCGCTTCCTTCGCGAGCTTCTTCGATTCAATCTTGTCGCCCATCGCGGCGATCGCGTTCACCGGCGGGCCGATGAATGCGATATTTTCCTTCGCGAGCGCCTCGGCAAAGCTGGTGCGTTCGGACAGGAAGCCATAGCCCGGATGCACAGCCTCGGCTCCGGTCTGCTTGCACGCGGCGATGATCTTGTCGGCGATCAGATAGGATTCCGACGCGGGCGACGCGCCGATATGCACGGCTTCGTCGGCCATCTGGACGAAAGGCGCACGCGCATCGGCGTCCGAATAGACGGCAACGGTGGCAATACCCATCCGGCGCGCGGTCTTGATGACGCGGCAGGCGATTTCGCCGCGATTGGCGATCAGGATTTTCTTGAACATCGTCTCAATATTCCTCGATGAGGGATTTCAGATCTGCGGTGCGCGCTTGCGTCAGCTGCGCGAGGCAGCCGCTGATGACCATCGGTTCGGCCGATCCGCCACGCATCGCATAACCTTCGACTGCGCAATGCTGATCGCGATAGGTCAGCCAAGCGCGCTGCGCGGCGAGCAGCGTGTCGTAATAGCCAGGGCGCTTGTCATAGGTTCGGTCGAAACCGCGATCCTGTTCCTTCATCGCCGCGGCAGTGAGTTTCCACTGCGCGTTGAGCGCAGCGTCGGCGCGCTCATATTCCTGATATGCGCAGGCGTTGAGGTCCGGCTGCGCCATTGCATTTTCGCAATCGACCGCGCGATCCTGCGCGGCTGCCGCCAGCATCAATAGAGCGGTGACTATCATTCCGCGGCTTCCATCTGTGCGTGCTGCCGCATCGGCTCTTCGCTCTCCATCGGCTTGAGGCCGAGCTTGGCGAACAGCGCCGCATCCTTGCTGTCGCCCGCGTTCGCGGTCGTCAGCAGCTTGTCGCCGGTGAAGATGCTGTTCGCGCCCGCCATGAAGCAAAGTGCCTGTGTCGCATCGGACATGCTCTCGCGGCCCGCCGACAGGCGGATCATGCTCATCGGCATGGTGACGCGCGCGACGGCGACAGTGCGGACAAACTCAATATCGTCGATCTGCGCCAGCGGCGTGCCCGCCAGCATGTCGCCGAGAACGGTGCCCTTCACCGGGACGAGCGCGTTGATCGGTACGCTTCCCGGATGCTCGGGAAGCGTCGCCAGCGCATGGATGAAGCCGACGCGATCGGCGCGGTTCTCGCCCATCCCGAGAATGCCGCCGCTGCACACGTTGATGCCCGCGCTGCGAACCTCTTCCAGCGTGTCGAGGCGGTCCTGAAAGGTTCGCGTTGTGATCACATTGCCGTAATTCTCAGGGCTCGTGTCGATGTTATGGTTGTAATAATCGAGCCCCGCGACCGCGAGCGTCTGCGCCTGTTCCTTGCTGAGCATCCCGAGCGTCATGCAGGTTTCCATGCCCATCTGACGCACGCCTTCGATCATCTCGACAATTGCGGGCATGTCGCGTTCCTTGGGGTTTCGCCAGGCGGCGCCCATGCAGAAGCGCTGCGATCCTGTATCCTTCGCCTGCGCTGCTGCCTGCAGCACCGCGCGCACGTCCATCAGCTTGGTGGCCTTGAGCCCGCTGTCGGCACTCTTCGATTGTGAGCAATAGCCACAATCCTCGACGCAGCCGCCGGTCTTGATCGACAGCAATGTGCAAAGCTGCACCTCGCCGCGCGCATGGTGACGCCGGTGGACGCCCTGCGCCTCCCACATCAACTCATCGAACGGTAGATCATAGAGCGCCGCGATTTCTTCGCGCGTCCAGTCGGTGCGCGTTTCGCTTTCGGCGATGTCATGGTCGAGGGAGAGAGACGGCTTCACGGTCGATGATCCTTTCACGAAGGCTTATTTGCAAAAGCGCTGGAGCGCAGCGCCGTAAAATTCGATGGTCGGCGTTTCGCCGGACATGTCCTGATAATTGCCGTCGGCCCACGGCCGCCGATCGCCATAGCTGATCGTCACCTGCCGAGCGGTTTCGGCGCCGCCATATTCGCCGACTCCATATAGCGTGAAATCGATATCGGCTTCAGGGTCTTCGCAGTTGAGCCGGACCAGCCCCTTGTTCACATATTTCTCGCTCGTCTCGAAATAGACGTCGCGCCACGGGCCGTCGCTCTTTTCCAGACGGGCGTACCAATTAGTAAAATAGACGTCGTCGATCTGCTGTTTGTAGATCCAATCGACCGCGACGTCCTTGCGATACTCGCTCGGACGGCTTGCCGGTTCGGCGTGCGCCGAAGTGATCAAGACCGCAGCGAAGGCGGCGACCGTCAGAGGCAAACCGGGCTTCACGCGGCATCCTCCAGCGGCGGCATATTGTGGCCAAGCAGGCGGAGCACATCGGCCGCGCATTCGACGACGTTGGAGCCCGGGCCATAGATGCCCTGCACTCCGGCATCGCGCAGATATTGATAGTCCTGCGGCGGGATCACCCCGCCTGCGATCACCTTCACATCGCCGCGTCCCGCTTCTTTCAATTTATTGATCAGCTCCGGGATCAGCGTCTTGTGGCCTGCGGCAAGGCTCGACGCGCCGACAACGTCGACTTCGCTCTCAAGCGCGAGCACGACGGTCTCGTCGGGGGTCTGGAACAAAGGGCCCGACACGACGTCAAAGCCCATATCGCCGAATGCCGAGGCGATGACATTGGCGCCGCGATCATGACCGTCCTGCCCCATTTTGGCGACGAGCAGCTTGGGTTTGCGGCCCATGCGGCGCTCGACTGCTTTCACGCCTTCGAGCACCTGCTGCCAGCGCGGATCGCCTTCGTAAGGCGCGGCATAGACCCCCTTCACCGGGGTGGGCTGGGTGCCGTAACGTTCGAAGCTTTCTTCCATCGCCGACGAAATCTCGCCAAGCGTCGCGCGGGCGCGCGCTGCATCGACCGCCAGCGCGAGCAGATTATTCTCGATGCTCGATTGCCCCGCCGCGCCGTCACGGAGCGCCTTCAGTGCCGCCTGACAGACAGCCTCGTCGCGGTTCGCCTTGGTCTTGTTGATGCGTGCGATCTGACCTTCGCGCACCTTGGCATTGTCGATGTCGAGCGTTTCGAGAAGATCTTCGTCCTTCAGGCGATATTTGTTCACCCCGACGATCACATCATCGCCGCGGTCGACGCGGGCCTGACGCGATGCGGCGGCGGTTTCGATCATGGCCTTCGGCCAACCGGCAGCGACAGCTTTCGCCATCCCGCCTTCGGACTGGACGCGGTCGATGATCTCTTGTGCGGCATCGACCAGTTGCTGGGTCAGCGCTTCGACATAATAGCTGCCGCCGAGCGGATCGACGACCTTCGTCATCCCCGTCTCTTCCTGAATGACAATCTGCGTATTGCGCGCGATACGCGCCGAGAAATCGGTCGGCAATGCGATCGCTTCGTCGAGCGCGTTGGTGTGGAGCGACTGGGTTCCGCCCAGCATAGCCGCCATCGCCTCGATCGTCGTGCGCATGACGTTGTTGTATGGATCCTGCTCGGTGAGCGAGACGCCCGATGTCTGGCAGTGCGTGCGCAGCATCTTCGAACGCTCGTCCTGCGCGCCCAATGTGGTCATCGCGCGATGCCACAGCACGCGCGCGGCGCGCAGCTTGGCGATCTCCATAAAGAAGTTCATGCCGATCGCGAAAAAGAAGCTCAGCCGCCCGGCGAATTTGTCGATGTCGAGCCCCGACGCGACGCCATATTTCACATATTCCATGCCGTCGGCGATCGTGAAGGCCAGTTCCTGAACCTGCGTCGCCCCGGCTTCCTGCATATGATAGCCGCTGATCGAGATGCTGTTGAACTTGGGCATCTCGCGCGAGGTATATCCGAAGATGTCGCTGATGATCCGCATGCTTGGCTCGGGCGGATAGATGTATGTGTTGCGGACCATGAACTCCTTCAGAATGTCGTTCTGAATGGTCCCATCGAGCAGTTTGCGATCGACCCCCTGCTCTTCGCCTGCGACGATGAAGAATGCGAGGATCGGGATGACGGCGCCGTTCATCGTCATCGAAACTGACATCTGATCGAGCGGGATGCCGTCGAACAGGATCTTCATATCTTCGACGCTGTCGATCGCCACCCCCGCCTTGCCGACGTCGCCGGTGACGCGCGGATGGTCGCTGTCATAGCCGCGGTGAGTCGCGAGGTCGAAAGCGACCGAAAGCCCCTTCTGCCCCGCTGCGAGGTTGCGACGATAGAAAGCGTTCGATTCCTCGGCGGTCGAAAAGCCTGCATATTGCCGGATCGTCCACGGGCGCCCCGCATACATCGATGCGCGCACGCCGCGCGTGAAGGGCGCGAAACCGGGGATGCCCGGATCGACCGTGACATCTTCGGCGGTGTAGAGCGGCTTGACGTCGATCCCCTCGGCGGTGTGCCAGGTGAGGTCCTTGCCCTTCACTTCCTTGTCGGCGGCGGCGGCCCATTGGTCCAGCGTTGGCTTGTCGGTCATATGCAGTCTCTTTTTCGCGTTCCCCGGCGCAAGCCGGGGTCCAAAAGTCGTGGGCCCCGGCGTTCGCCGGGTAACATCAGGTCAATGCGCCGTTTTCGGCGTCTCCATAATCTCAGTCAGCACGCCGCCCATATCTTTGGGGTGGAGGAAGAAGATCAAAGTCCCGTGCGCGCCGATGCGCGGATCGCCCAGCACGCGCTTGCCGAGCGCTTCGAACTCGGCCTTGGCGGCATGGATGTCCGGCACTTCGTAGCATAGATGATGCTGCCCTCCCGCGGGGTTCTTCTGCAGGAAAGCCGCAATCGATGCGTTGCCGGGCAATGGCTCGATCAGTTCGATTTGTGTGCCGTTTAACCCGCTTTCGGTCGGGGTATCGACGAAGCACACTTTCACGCCCTGCTCAGGCAAGTCGAAAGGCTCATGAATTTGGGTCGCCCCCATCACGTCGCGATAAAAGACGATACTGTCGGCGATCGACGGCGTCGCAATGCCGATATGATTGAGGCGGCCCAATTTCATCTCATTCTCCTCAGCAACCCGGAATCTGGTCTTTGCCGACCAGTTCATATTTGCCGCTCTTCAACACATATTGCTGCTTGATCGTCCGCGTCCCGGTGTAGGTCACGGTAAAGCTCTTGTCAGGGACCGCTGCGGTGATCAGCCCGTCGAAGCCCTGCTCCTTCTGGTTCAGGCCGGCGCCCGAGCTCATGCTGTCGACAAAGCTTGCGCGATCGACCGGGCCTTCGGGCGTGAGTTCGGTCAACGCAGCGCTGCTGATCGCGCAGCCCTGCCAGACGCCGCCGCCCGCAGTGACCAGATAGGCGTTCTTGCCCAGCGCGTCGCTGAAAGCCCACGACGTCGCAGCATTCCCAACGCTGCCGACCGAACCGAGGTTCAGCCATTCGCCCTTGCGCTGCCAGCCCGAGGGTCCGCCTTGCAGGTAATGGATCGCGTTGATCCCGCCTTCGCTTTGCCCCGCCTCGTCAAGACCGCCGAGGCTCAGCAGCACGCCGACATTGTTCGACAGCAAATGGATTGCGGCAGGACGGAATTGGTAATTGCGCCCGTCGATCTCGCGCGTTGCGGTGGCCTCGGCGCCCTTGGGAAGTCCGAACGCGGCCCGGAACGCGAGGCTGATCGTCGTATTTTCTTCGCTGTCAAGCGTCACCGGGAAAGCGGGTTTCGGCTCGCCAACCGGCGTGTCGGGATCGAACGCCGACGCCGCAGGCGCAGCCAGCAGAACGGGAGCAAACAGGGTAGCGAGAAGGAGTTTACGCATCTTCAAACCTCATTTGGAATCAATGACATCGCGGTAATGATGTAGCCGCCTCCGTTCATTGCCTCCAGTCCGGTGTTTCTCATGTGCCGGACGTCACACATGCTCAGATTATCCGCGCCCTGCGATCAAAGCGGGATATTGTCATGCTTCTTCCACGGGTTTTCGAGCTGCTTGTTCCGGAGCTTGCGCAGCCCCACCGCGATGCGCTTGCGCGTATTGTGCGGGTGGATGACTTCGTCGATATATCCGCGCGATGCCGCAACGAAGGGGTTCGCAAAGCGGTCCTCATATTCCTTCGTGCGCTGCGCGATCTTTTCGGGATCGCCGATATCGCTGCGGAAGATGATTTCGACCGCGCCCTTTGCGCCCATCACCGCAATCTCGGCGGTCGGCCAGGCATAGTTGAGGTCGCCGCGCAGATGCTTTGACGCCATCACGTCATAGGCGCCGCCATAGGCCTTGCGCGTAATCACCGTGATCTTCGGCACCGTCGCTTCAGCATAAGCGAAGAGCAGCTTCGCGCCATGCTTGATGATGCCGTTATATTCCTGTGCCGTGCCGGGAAGGAAGCCGGGGACGTCGACGAAGGTGATGATCGGGATTTCGAACGCATCGCAGAAACGGACGAAACGTGCCGCCTTCTTCGACGAATTGATGTCGAGGACGCCCGCGAGAACGAGCGGCTGGTTCGCAACGATGCCGATCGTGCGGCCTTCGATGCGACCGAAGCCGCAGATGATATTGCCGGCATGCGCGGGCTGGATTTCGAAGAAATCGCCTTCGTCGACGGTCTTCCGGATCAGCTCGTGCATGTCGTACGGCTGGTTGGCGTTCGGCGGGATCAGCGTGTCGAGGCTCGGATCGGCGCGATCATAGGGATCGCTCGTCGGCCGCACTGGGACGCCGCTGCGGTTGTTCTCGGGCAGATAGTCGAAGAAGTCGCGCGCTGCGAGCAGCGTCTCAATGTCATTTTCGAACGCCAGATCGGCGACAGAGCTTTTCGTCGTATGCGTGATCGCGCCGCCCAGTTCTTCCTGCGTGACGACTTCATTGGTCACCGTCTTCACGACGTCGGGACCGGTGACGAACATATAGGAGGAATCCTTCACCATGAAGATGAAGTCGGTCATTGCCGGGCTGTAGACCGCACCGCCGGCGCAGGGGCCCATGATCAGGCTGATCTGCGGCACGACCCCGCTTGCCAGCGCATTGCGCTGAAACACTTCGGCATAGCCGCCCAGCGATGCCACGCCTTCCTGAATACGCGCGCCGCCACTGTCGTTGAGCCCGATGATCGGCGCGCCGACCTTCATCGCATTGTCCATCACCTTCATGATCTTCTCGGCGTGGCGCTCGGAGAGCGAGCCGCCAAAGACGGTGAAATCCTGGCTGAAGACATAAACGAGACGGCCGTTGATCGTGCCCGAGCCGGTGACGACGCCGTCGCCGGGAACCTTCTGGTCCTGCATCCCGAAATCGGTGCAATTATGTTCGACATAGGTATCAAGCTCTTCGAACGAGCCTTCGTCGAGCAGCACGTCGAGCCGTTCGCGCGCGGTCAGCTTTCCCTTTGAATGCTGGGCGTCGATGCGCTTTTGCCCGCCTCCCAAAGCGGCGGCGGCGCGGCGGCGTTCCATTTCGGCGATATTGGCGGACACATGGCTCTCCATCGATGCATTAGAGTGTCGTCTGCCCGCTCGAAGGCGTGGAGGCAAATGTGAATTTGCAAAGTTGCAAAGTGCCATTTTGCAAATTAGAGACGCGTCATGGCCCATCGCCGCCTTTTCGCTGGCCGTCAGCTTCGTGAACTTCGCGATACCCGCGGGCTCAAACAAGCCGATTTCGCGGCGCGGCTTGGCATTTCAGCCTCTTATCTCAGCCAGATCGAGCATGACGATCGCCCGCTGACGCCGGCATTGCTCGACCGGTTGCAGGGCTTGTTCCCGCTCGAATGGGAAGAAGTCGCGCACGATGAGGGCGACCGTCGCCAGGGCGCGCTTCGCGAAGCCGCCGCCGACCCATTATTTGCTGCGCAGCCGCTCGCGCCGGAGCAGCTTGAGCGCGCTGCATTGCAACAGCCGCAGCTCGCCGATCAATTCGTTGCGCTCCACGCCGCCTATCGCCGCGCCGGACAAAGATTGCAGATCATCGACGAGGCGCTGACCGGCGGCACAGCCGAGGGAAGCCGTCTGCCATGGGAAGAAGTGCGCGACTGGTTTCATGATGCCGGAAACTATGTCGACAGCATCGACCGGGCCGCCGAGACGCTGGCGGGGCAGTTGCGCGGCAGGGATCCCTCCCCCGCCATCGAGACTATCGAACGGCGGCTGCGCGATGCGCTCGGCATTTCTATCGTCTACAGCCAGACTCAGGCGCTGCGCGATTATGATGCGACGATGCGGCATCTGGTCATAGATCCGTCGCAGCCTACCGAGAGCCGGCGCTTCCAGCTTGCGCACCAATTGGCCGCGCTCGCTCTGGCGCGCGAGATCGCCGCAGTCGTCGAAGCCTCACCGCTCCGTACCGCTGCTGCCCGTCAACTTCTCCACGTCGGCCTCGCCAACTATGCTGCAGGTGCTGTGCTGATGCCTTACGCTCCGTTCCGCGCCAGCGCACGTGCGGTGCGGCACGACATCGACCGGCTGCGGATGGACTATGGCGTCAGCTTCGAACAGGCGTGCCACCGCCTCTCGACGCTCCAGCGTCCGGGCGCGCGTGGCATTCCGATGTTCTTCTGCCGCGTCGATATGGCGGGCAATATCACCAAGCGGCATTCGGCAACGCGGCTGCAATTCGCGCGCTTTGGCGGCGCTTGCCCGTTGTGGATCGTGCATGAGGCCGCGGCGATCCCCGACCGTATCCTGTTCCAGCTCGCCGAGACACCCGATGGCCTGCGCTATGTGTCGATGGCGAAGGGGCTGGTGAAGCCGTCGGGCAGCTATGCGCGCAGCCCGCGCCGCTATGCCGTCGCGCTCGGCTGCGAGGCGCAATATGCGGGCGACTTCGTTTATGCCGATGGCGTCGATGTCGCAGCCCCGCAAGCGGCGACGCGGATCGGCCTCTCGTGCCGCATCTGCCCGCGCGACGATTGCGATCAGCGCGCTTTTCCGCCCAGTGACCGACCGATCCTCGTCGATCCCGACCGCCGCGACGTTGTGCCCTACCGCATCGGTTAGCCCGCGATCACCAGTTCCTCGTCAAGGAAATCGAGGAACGCGCGGACGCGTGCGGCGGCGCGATCTTCGGGCGCATAAAGCGCATGAATATCTTCGCCATCGCCCGGATTATAGTCACCGAGTACTTCGACAAGCCTCCCTGCCGCAAGATCCTGCGCCACATGGAAGAGCCCGTGCCGCGCGATGCCGCCGCCAGCCACCGCCATCTGCCGGACGACTTCGCCAGAATTGCCGAAGAAGCTGCCGTGGACCGGACGTTGCACGGTCTTGCCGTTGATACGAAATGGCCAGCTATCGACCGAGCGGCGAAAGCTGAAGCGCAGGCAATCATGCGCATCGAGATCGTCGGGGGTCGCCGGCGTCCCGCGACGCGCGAGATAGTCGGGGCTGGCAATCAGCAGCATCCGGCTATGGCCAAGCTTCTTCGCGCGCAGTTGCGTGTCGCGCAACGGTCCGATGCGGATGGCGATATCGGCGCGCTCCTCGACGAGATCGACGATGGTGTCCGACAGCGCGAGGTCGATGGTGATGTCAGGATAGCGGGCGGTGAAGCGCGGCAATATGGGGAGCAGCCCCATCGTCCCAATCGACGGCGAGGCGTTGATGCGCAGCAAGCCGCGCGGCCCCTGCTGTTCGCTCCCAAGGCTTGCCTCGACTGTCGTCATATCAGCGAGCAGTACGCTCATCCGGTCGCGATACGCGATCCCTTCAGCCGTCAGCGCCAGCGATCGTGTCGTTCGTCGGAGCAGCGTGACGCCAAGCCGCTGCTCCAGTCTCGCTATGCTCCGGCTCACTGCCGAAGGCGTGAGGCGAAGGGCTTTGGCCGCAGCCGCCAGGCTCCCTCCGCTCGCCACCTGCAAAAATGTCTCAATATCGCCAAACCGGTTGTCCATCGCCATTCCTGATTTTGAATCACCACTGAAATGATGAGACGCATTCTAATCAACAATGGTCAGAGACGCTATCTTCGCTTCATCACATCATACCAAGGAAGGACATCGATCATGGACCTCAAACTCAAAGGCAAGACTGGCCTGGTCACCGGATCAACCGCCGGCATCGGTTTTGCGATCGCGAAGCGCCTCGCGGAGGAAGGCGTCGACGTTGCGATCACCGGGCGCAATCAGGCGAAGCTAGATGCCGCAGCCGCCGAGCTGGCAACGTTCGGCACGATCCGTGCCGTGCTGGCTGACCCCGCAACGGCCGAGGGCGCCGACGCGCTGATCGCTGCGGTTCCCGAGGTCGATATCCTCGTCAACAACCTCGGCATTTATGAAGCCAAGCCGTTCACCGAGATCAGCGACGCCGACTGGCACCACATCTTCGAAGTCAATGTCGTAAGCGGCGCGCGGCTGTCGCGTCACTATTTCCCCAAGATGCTGGCAAAGGATTGGGGACGCGTGATCTTCATCGCGAGCGAAAGCGGCCTGCTGCCGCCCGCCGAGATGATCCATTACGGCATGACGAAGACCGCGCAGCTCACGATCGCTCGCGGGCTCGCTGAGCAGACCAAGGGTACCGGCGTTACCGTCAACAGCGTACTGCCCGGACCGACACGCTCGGAAGGGATCACCGACTTCATCCGTTCGGTGGTGTCGAACCCCGATGCATCCGAAGCCGAGCGCGAGAAGGCATTTTTCGAGGAATTGCGCCCGCTGTCGCTGATCCGTCGCCTGATCGAGGCCGACGAAATCGGGGCGATGGTCACTTATCTGGCAAGCCCGCTCGCTGCTGTCACCAACGGCGCAGCAATCCGCGCTGAAGGCGGCATTATCCCGACGATTGCGTAACGCCTTCTCCCCTCCCGCGTGCGGGAGAGGATGATCAGACTTTCACAATTCCCCGCTCGATCAGACTATGCGCCGTCGCGAGGATCGCTTCCTCGGGCGTTCGCATGGTCCAGCCGAGCGTCTGGATCGCATGGCTGCTGTCGCCGCCGCGAACATTGCCGAGTTCGGCGACAAGCTGTTTGAGTTCGGGCCTGACGAGCGCGAACAGCTTGAGCAGCCAGTCGGGCATCCGGCGCGACGGCACCTTGCGCGCCTTTTCGCCGAGATTGGCGCGGAGCAGGTTCGCGACGTCGATCATCTTCAGAAACGGTCCCGAACAGACGTAGCGCTCATTGCGAATGTCGGGTGCGGTGAGCGCGCGATAGTGGAGATCGGCGACGTCGCGCACATCGATGATCCCGAAGCCGATATCGGGACACATCGGCACCTTGCCTTCGAGCAACTGTTTCACCAGTTCGATCGAGGTCGACAGATCATCCGAAAGCAAAGGCCCGAACACCGCCGCGGGGTTGACCGAGGCAAATTCCATATCGTCGCCCTCGGCAGCAACCCAGTCGCGCGCCGCGCGCTCGGCGACAGTCTTGGATCGCGGGTAAGGCATGACCTTGGGGTCATCCAGATTGGTCCAATCGGCTTCATTATAGAGATCGCGGGCCTTGCCATGACCATAAGCGACCGAGGCCATCGACGAGGTCAGCACGAAGCGCTTCACTCCCGCTGCGCGTGCAAAACGCAGCGCGCGCAATGCGCCTTCACGCGCCGGAACGATCAGTTCGTCAGCGTGGCTAGGGACGCCCAGCGGAAAGGGCGATGCGACATGCGCGACATGGCTGCAGCCGACGATCGCTTCCGCCCAGCCGGCATCATGCTCCAGGTCGGCGGCGAAGAAGCGAAGCTTGTCCTGATCGACATTCAGCCAGCCGCGCACCTCGGGCTCGCGCTTCAGGTTGCGGACGGTGGTATGCACCGTCCAGCCATTGTCGATCAGCTGCCGGATGAGGAAACCCGCGATATAGCCGCTGCCTCCGGTGACCAATGCCGTGCCCGCCATGCGCCCCTCCCCTCGATCTTCGCGAGGAGTTTAGCAGTTGCGGTCCGCGCGCGAAAGCGCGGCCTGCGCCGCCGACTTTCGCCGC
>JAURVS010000288.1 GCA_030655355.1 Sphingopyxis sp. | reverse complement strand
GCGCGTGAGAAAGTCGTCGGCCTGCTCAAGCAGAAGGAGGCAGCGCTGACGCGCCTGCGCCGGCACCTGCGTATCCGCGCGATGCTCGAAATCTGGCTCTATGTGCATGTGCCGCTGACCTTTGCGCTGATCGCAGCGCTGTCGGCGCACATCATCAGCGTCTTCTTCTACTGGTAAGGCGGGGAGGGGGACCATGAGCTTTATCCTGCGCCGTATCTCGACGACCAAGACGGGCAAGCAGATCATCCGCGACCAGCCGTTGCCGGGCGACACGATCACGCTTGGCCGCGAAGGCAGCAATATCATTCACGTCGCCGATCTGGCGGTGAACCCGCATCACGCGACGATCACCAGCGCTGACGGCCGCACCGTACGCGTCACGGCGAACGAGGGGCTGGGCTTCGACCTCAACGGGCGGAGCGAGACCGTTGCCGATATCGACAGCGGCTCGGGCGGCGAGCTGCGTTTCGGCGGCCACCGGCTGACGATCGCGCGCGAGGGCGAGAATATCATCCTGCTCGTCGAACGCATCGACGAGCTGTCGCAATCGTCGAAGGATGTCGACGAGGCCAAGGCCTTCTCGCTGCAGGGCGTGATGCTCGGCAAGCGGATGGGGGCGTGGGTGTTCGGCGCGCTGATGCTGCTTGCCTTTCTGCTCGGGCCGATCTGGGCGTGGTACAGCTACAAGAATGTCGCCGAGCGCCCCGAAGGCTATCACGCCGACAGCGCCTGGCTGTCGGGTCCGTTGTCGAGCGCGCACGCCAGTTTAAAGAACGACTGCCAGTCGTGCCACGTCGAACCCTTTGTTGCGGTCACTGACAAGGCGTGCGTCGGCTGCCACACGGGCGAACATAAGGCGATGAGTATGGCGCACGCCAACGCGCCGACCGCGATGCTGCTCGCCGCGCGCCATCCGCCGGGCGTTGGCGAACGGATCCTCAAAGGCTTCGCCGACACGTTCAACAAGCCGCAGGGACGCTGCGTCGAGTGCCATACCGAGCATGAAGGCTCGGGCCCGATGCCCGCGACGCCGCAGAAATTCTGCGCCGATTGCCACAACGGCATGTCGGCGCGGCTGAAGACCGCGGGCCATCCGACAACGCTCGCCGATGCCGCCGATTTCGGAACGAGCCATCCCGAGTTCCGCCCGC